>CAYFWV010000036.1:0-12739 GCA_964346975.1 uncultured Candidatus Bathyarchaeia archaeon | reverse complement strand
ATGTATCAAATAAATAGATTGCGGTATGGGCTGCACTCGGCAGGGTTCTTGCCTGGAATATAGCAAGTTTAAAATACCATTACCATCGTAAAGTTCTGTCTTGTCCAAAATAAAGGCAGTGAAGCTAGTTGGCTGCAGAAGATGTACTGGGAAGACGTCCTCTCGGGCTCCTCCGTCTCTTCTATGAGAAAGGCAGACCCATCACAACTTATACACTCAGGTTGAAACAGAGCGAACTTGCAGCCCAACTCGGCATTAGTCGACAGGCTCTAAATGTGCACTTGCGCAAGCTTCGAAACCAAGGCTGCATCCGTACCGGTCGAGGGTTCATAGATCTGACTGAGCAAGGTCTCAACAGGATTGGAATCTCAGCGAATCCTGCATTTGTCTTTCTCAAGATTTCTCCTCTAAATCGAAAACAAGCATATGAAAAGATCTTCAGTTTCCCAATCCAACGGATTTTCAGGGTCGCTGGTGACATGGATGCGATTCTAGTGATTGAACGGGAAAAATTGGAAGATGCTTTAAAAGGGTTAGCTACCGTTGAAGGAGTGGTTGATACAAGGACTTATATCGCCATCCAAACTCTACGATAGCTTCCCCAACAAGAGTGATGACGATGAAGCTATTTGAGTACGAAGCAAAAGCAATTCTCGCAGAACATGAGATCCCGACCCCTAAAGGGGAACTTGCCTCTTCACCCGCTGAAGCAAAGGAGAAAGCAGCCCGTCTTCAGGCTCCATACGCGATCAAGGCTCAAGTTCTGGTCGCGGGGAGAGGGAAAGCTGGCGGAATCCTGTTTGCAGACACCCCTGAAGATGTGAAGACCGTGGTCGCCAGAATGCTCAGCATGAAGATAAAGGATCTGAAAGTTAACAGTGTCTGGATAGAAGAGCGACTCAAAGTCAAGAAAGAGCTCTACTTTGGAATAACCATCGACCGTTCTCGTCGATGCCATGTGATCATAGCATCCACCGCAGGGGGCGTCGATATTGAGGAAGTGGCTGCTCATCAGCCTCAGGAAATTAAGAAACTGTTTATCGACCCACGCTTGGGGTTCCGCGGATTCCACGCCATGGAGTTGGCGAGCAGAATAGGCTATTCAGGCAGATCCATGCTCAAGCTAGCCAGGATATTTCAGCAACTCTACCGAGTAGCAATGGACTATGATGCTGAACTAGTCGAGATGAATCCTCTTGTGGAAACGGTTGACGGAGAGTTCATCGCTGCTGACGCTCGATTGCTCATTGATGACAACGCTCTCTTCCGGCACACTCTCTACAAGGAGAGACTTCTATCTGAAGATAAGACCGAGCTGAATCCTGAGGAAATCCGAGCCAGGAAGGCAGGACTAGCCTACGTGAAACTTGATGGAAACATAGGTATTATGGGGAATGGCGCAGGCTTGGTGATGGCTACTCTGGACGTCGTGCAGAGCTATGGAGGGAAACCAGCGAATTTCCTTGACGTTGGAGGAGGAGCATCAGAAGCGCAAGTAGTTGAGGCGCTTAATATATTGCTCGAGGACACCCAAGCATCTGTGATCTTCATCAACATCCTTGGCGGCATCACTCGATGCGACAACGTTGCCAGAGGAATTCTCGAGGCCCAGCAGAGGGCAGGACTGGGAAAACCCATAGTTATACGTCTAGTAGGCACCAACGAAGAAGAGGGGCGGCTCATCCTCACAGAGGCTGGAATCCATGTTCTGGACAGTATGGAGAACGCAGCTCAACTAGCAGTAGAGATGGCTTCAGGAGCAAAGTGAATGGGGATTTTCATCGGCAAGCAAACGAGGGCTATCGTTCAAGGCATAACTGGGACTCAAGGCATGTTCCATACGAAACTGATGTTGGACTATGGCACCAAGATAGTTGCAGGCGTGACCCCTGGAAAAGGCTTGCCTGGAACAGACGTGTTCGGTGTCCCGGTATATGACACAGTGAAACAAGCTGTAATTGAACACGAACCCAATGCGTCGATCATCTTCGTCCCAGCACCCTTTGCTGCTGACGCTGCGTTGGAAGCAATCGCAGGCGGCATAAAGACTGTCGTGATAATTACAGAGCACATACCCATCAGAGACGCGATTCAAATAATGGTTCATGCCAACGAGCAAGACGTCGCAGTCATCGGACCGAACACTCCTGGCATAATTACACCTGGAGAGTGCAAACTCGGAATAATGCCCGCTCACATCTTCACGCAGGGCACTATCGGTATCGCCTCTCGAAGCGGAACTTTAACCTACGAGATTGCCGCAGAACTCACTGACCGAGGCCTTGGTCAATCCACTTGTTTTGGGCTAGGTGGGGACCCGATTGTTGGTCTGAGCTTCGTGGATGCTCTGGCGTGCTTTGAGCAAGATCAGGTGACCAAAGCTGTGGTCTTGATAGGCGAGATCGGAGGCAGCGCAGAAGAAGACGCAGCCGCATACATCGCGGCCGAGCACTACTCGAAACCCGTCGTCGCATTTGTAGCTGGACGCACAGCGCCCCCGGGCAAACGAATGGGACATGCCGGAGCCATCATCACAGGCACAGCTGGAACAGCTAAGACCAAGATTGACGCCTTCAAGAAAAATGGAGTCCACGTCGCTGACAAACCCAGCGACATATCTCGGATCCTAGCCGCAGAACTCTCCCTCGCTGACAAGTCCAAATGACAATTCAACGACAAGCAAGAACGAGGACCCCTACAGTGGCAATGAGGTCCACCCTTACCCCTGATGCTGCTTCAGTTTTGTCCCTGCCAAAGAATGTACTCGAGAGCTACCTCAATCTCTTCCTAACCCAGTTTCCTAATCCACTCTGTTTGATTTGACGAAGCTCTTCAACACGCTTCGGATATCTCTCCAGGACTTCACAGGGAAACTCAGAGCAATCATAGCAGAAACTCAATCCTTTCTCACCACAGCACTTCCTGAATGGGCAGTCTTTCCAACCTCCCCCTCCTCTGCATCCACCAACACAAGGTGCACCCTCTTTAGAGAGCCACTTGAGATCTGCAACGAAACGCTCATAATCGAAAGCATTCGTTGTCTCTCCAAAGAGTTTCAACTCGGTGTGCTTCTCAGTGATTACCAGCAAGTCTTCTGCCAATGCTCGAATTCTACCAGTGAAGTAGTCACAGAGCCTGCAGTAGGTTCCACAATAGGCAACGAGGGTTCCCTCTGTTTCACAGTCACTACACGAATGCGCAATCGTATTCTACTGCTGATTACTACAATAGTAGGCTGCTGTCACCGCATCGAGAATATCGATGCTGCCCCATTGAGGTGCGAGGTCAGCTTGGGGAAGCCACTTGGTATCGCAGTCGGCAACCCCGTAGGCAGAAGCCACGAATGCCAAATCGAATAGATCCACTCGGTCATCCACTGTCAGGTCTGCATTCAAAGCATTCCAAGGGTCAATCAGCGGATAGCTGTCAACTCCTTGGTGCGGTAACAATGTATCTCCGACACCGTCACCGTCCAGATCTTCACCCATGTAGTCATCCCAATAATTGCGCGCGCAGACCAGGGAACTCCTTGACGCTGGAAAGCGTTTCTTGCAGGCCAGCTGGAAACTCATGGATGGTTTACGCAGTAAATACTCAGAGGAAGTCGCTACACAAGCCAAAGAAATTCTGAATCAAGGCACCGAGAAACTGAATGAATTGACAAGAAAGCTCGAGCAAGCTGGTTAGGCATACCCAAACGACAGTAGAGGTCTAATGCGAGACTATTGCCGTACACCCCTCTTCTTTCTCTCGCTGAAACGGAAGATTGATTGCAAAGTGATGACGTCTTTGACTACTCCTGAATTGGGTGGAACCTCGGCAGCTGATGTAAGCTGGATTCGAGCCTGTCTGTGAGATTGACAACTGCATGGTGTATCGGAAGCGAAAGCAAACGGAAAAGCTGAAAACGCAATAGGAAAGTATATTTGCTACCATGATGAGTGGAAGATAACTCATTGAAGGAGACATAAAGCTAGTGCCTGTCACTGATCTGCAGAAGAAGACGATTGCTCAGCGTCATAGACTGTACATGAAGATCTGTCGTGAGTGTGGTGGGCGAAATTCCTCTGCAGCTGTCAAGTGCAGAAAGTGCAGAAGCAAGAATCTTCGGTGGAAGAAGCGGGAGTTAGTCCGCTAGGCTTCAATGTTTCGTTCTTCTCCTTCGAAGGCCACAAAGTCACGCCACCCTTTGGTGATGCTTCCTATTCTCGTCAGGTTCGCCTTAATGATGTTGAACCTGAACGGGCTCTTGGCTGTTCTTGCCATCTGAGCTATCAGAAAGTTGGGGCGTCTCAGGTACTTGCGGTAGTGTTTGCGAATGAGGTTTTTAATCTCTTCATAGGGAACGGTGTCTGGATGAATGTTGGCAACCGCGACACCCATCTCCCAATGTTGCTGTTGAAGCTTTTCTGTGAGGTACCCTTGGGTTTTGAACTCGTCCCAGAGGGCCATGCCAGGAAAGACTCCGAGAATGTTGTATTGTGGGACATCAAGGGGAATTTCTTGGGCAAACTTGAGAGTGTGCACGATTTCTTCCTTGGTTTCAGTTGGAGCGCCGACGATGAACGAACCAACAATGATATCCATTCCTGCCTTTCGAGCTGTTTTCACAGCCTTGCGGGATTGATCAACCGTTATTTGCTTCTGGTAGTAATTCAGAATCCTCTGAGTTGCACTCTCGATTCCAAAGTAGATGATGCGGCAGCCTGCCTTCACCATTGATCGCATCAACTTGTATGAAGCATGGTTGACTCGTCCTTCACAAATCCATTCAACATCAAGTTTCTCTTTAGTAATCATCTCGCAGAGCTCGATCACCCGGTTCTGGTTTATCGTCATGCTGTCATCAACAAAGAGGAACTGCTTGTATCCCTCACTTTCGAGGAGTTGAAGTTCCTCAAAGGTGCTCTCAACTGATCTCGAGCGCCACGTTCCATGAACAATCTTTTGGCATCCACAAAACCTACATCGATAGGGACATCCTCGGGAGGACAGCAGAGTGGTAAACTTCTTCGGAGCTCCAATGGCACCTACCAGCGTTGAATGATACTCTACATTCAACAATCTACGATCAGGGATGGGTAACGCATCGATGTCCTTGATTAGGGGTCGATCTGGCGTCGAAACGATTTGCCCGTTATGTCTGAACGCGATTCCACGGATCTTCCTCAAGTCACCTTCTTGCTCGATGCTCTGCACAAGTTCTTTGGTTGCTTCTTCACCTTCTCCACGAACCACTATGTCGACTTGAGGATATGAGTTCAGCAGCCTTCGCTCATTGAAGGTCGCATAGTAGTTTCCAAACACGGTCACCAGATGCGGCAACCTCTCCTTCACCTTTTTCGCTAGTCTGGCTGCCGTTCTGCCCGAGCTGGCTAGGGCTGAAAATCCTAGGATGTCGGGACTCTGCTTCTCCACCCATCTGACAGTCTGTTCCTGTGAGTAGCCTTCGGCAGCCTGATCGAGCACTGCAACCTCAATCCCGTCACTGCTCAGGATTGTCGCGACGTACAATATGCCCAGAGGAGGCCACGAGCCGATGGCTTTACTCTTTTCAGTCAGAGAAAGCTCCTGGTTGGCTTCCGGACTGATGAAAGCAACCTTCATTTCCTGGTGTTCCAACACACTAACATCTTGAGTTCCCCATAAGAATCTTTGTTCCCAGACACAAAATGGGGCACAAGCAACACCGAAAGTTCTAAATTGCTTCCCACAGGTTCTTTTCTGAAAGCACGTCCAAGGGCCGGTAGTCCAGTTCGGTTAAGACGTCGCCCTCACGCGCCTCATTCTGTGGATTTTGAAGCATTTCAGGCATATTTGGAAAGGAAATACCGAAAGAAGACGGCGAAAGGAAGACTCAGCTACGCAAAGAAGTTCTCACACTGTTTAATCAATAGAGATTTGAGTGAACTTCAACTGCTATCACCTGATAAACGTGTTCATGTTATGAAGGCTTTGGCTGCATTATCAAAGTTCCTCGGAGTCTATGAAGACTTCAAGGCACTCATTAAGAACTACGGTTTCACCTGGAAGGGCAGAAACTCTGACGATAGAATCATTGAACGCCTCACAAAAATCAAGAAACCTAACGAGATTTTCAACTGGATCAAGGAAGTCAAGAGGAAGCTACCCGAACTGGACTGCTTTGTAAGTCTAATGACAGCGACGGGTTTGAGATTCGTTGAAGCGATTGAGAGTTACAACTTGATAATCAACCTGACAGAGCTGGGAAGACTAAATGAATATTACGACTGTGAAAAAGAAGTCCTGCAACACTACAAGTTCAAAGAGGTGTTTATTCGCGACAGCAAAAAAGCCTTCATCAGTTTTCTTCCAACTGATCTCGTTGTCGCTATTGGCAAGCAAGAGACATTGAGATACAATTGTGTTCAGAACAAAGTTAAACGGAGGACTGGCCTGAGGTTCTCAGATGTAAGAGAGGCTCATGCTAGCTTCTTCACAAAGTACCTTACTACCCCAGAAATAGATTTCATACATGGCCGAGTCTCAGCAAGTGTCTTCATGAGAAGCTACTTCAATCCTGCGTTGATTGGTGATTTGAAGGAGCGAGTTTTTCGAGGCCTTCAGGAAATGAGGAGGCTTACGTAATGAGTGAGCAGTTTTATGAGCGATTTCTCAGCCTTTTCTTCGGCTTTGTGGTTCTCTTAACGCTGATTGTCGTGACAATAGAGCTCTTTTTCTTCTATTTTTCCACTCAAAACCTTGTGTTTTACTATGCCTACCTAATGACACTGGTGTTTTGTCTAGTCTATTTCGCAAGGTATTTTCTCCAGTTCAGAGATTTCCAGAATAGACTAGGTTTGCTTATTCCTGCAAATGAGAGAAGTCCTTCAGATTTGGAACCATTGAAAGTTAATGAACTGGAAGATGTGTCGCTTAGAGCTTGTCTGTGCTATCGGAATGGTGCTAGCTTCAGTGACATAGAGAGAGATTTCGCACTTGGCCATCCTACTCAAGCGAAGAGAGAGTTGATCAAAGGGTTAGGGTTCTTGTTACGGTTTTATGAAGAGCATAAAGAGGTGTCGAGGTAATGCCTCAATCCTGGCTTATCAATGTACGTCGCAGAACCAATGAGGATATTACTAAGAGGTTTGGACTTGAGCAAATCTACACTTTGATTGCTGAGAAGAGCTGGCCCTACAAGGAACGTAAAGAATTCTACAGCAAGAGAGACATGGCGTTAATGGCTCTGCTTTTCTTGACTGCAGGGAGAGTCTCTGAAGTGCTATCTTTAACTAAAGAGCAGTTCGACTTTCAAGCTGATAGGCACTTCATTATCATTCGGAACATGATTCTTGTCAAGAGGTTGAAAGCTAGGAAGGGGAAACCAGTCAAGCATCGAACTGCACCAATTCGTGATGAAGTTCCACTTCCACTAAAAGGCCCGCTATCCAGATTTACTGAGTTCGTACAGGAATACCTTGAGTTGATTAACGAACCGAAAGATAAGTTGTTCAAGTTTAAGCGTCATCGGGCTTGGCAAATCGTGAATTCAGTGACTGGACAGTGGTGTCACTGGTTCAGGAGTCAAGCGGAAAGTTACTATGGCAAATACGTGTTCAATACACCGTTTGCTTTGAGGGATTTTGTTGGAGTATCAGACATAGAAAGCCTAGGATCTTATGTGAAGACTGAGTGGAAAGACTACAGGCGTAAACTTCTTGGAGAGTACTAGCATCAGAAAAGGATATCCAATCCATGTCTTCGATGTAAAACTGCAAATCAATTCCATTAGATATTGGCAAGGAGATTATGATTTCGATGCATGATAACGAATAATAACTCTAACAACACCGACACCAGTATATCTAGTCTTCTTTCCATAATAAGTTGTTGGAGGATCTCTTTTTTCGCTTCTAATAAGCCATTTCATGTTGGCATTAATGATGCTATCAAGTTTGCGGAAATCAAGGATTCCTTTGGTTTCAACCTCTGTGAGCAAGATTGAGGTTACCTCTTTGGTTCCTGCTCTTCTTTCAGGAAATTTCCAACGGATATAGGCTTCCATTGTATCTAGGTTGAATTCATCATCTAGATTGAAGCCTTGTTTCTGTATTGACTCCACAAGTTCTTTCATAGACTTTTCGCGTGCTTTCTTGAACTGTTCAAACAGGGAGTCCGCAATGTAGAAGACTCCACTGAGGGCGTAGAAATCATTCTTGAGTTCTGAGGGAATATCGATGTCCTTTTTGTAGTCTAGCTGATGGGATACTGTGGCCCACGCGTGCATCGCAACAGTTCTGACTTGAATTTCACACTTCAGAGGTTTGATTGTATCATACCTTTCTCCACTATAATGAGTTGGAAGTTTCACTATATAATGATCGGACATGTAACCAAGTGTCAGATTGGAGCTACCATTCATTGTACTTGCTTTGACAACCTGAAACTTATCCTTTAATATAGTTTCAACCTTTCTTAGATCTGATCTATAGGCACATAATATTCTTACACCTGCAATATCCTCGGTTTGCTCGAATACATCCCCTGAATACTCCTTTCTCAATATCTTTTCATAGAAATCGTCGAATTCTTTTATTCTTGGTTCAACATTACTAATTGCAATCTTGTCCCTTGGGATATTTTTGCGAATGATGTAGCAAACTTCATCAAGAAGTTGTTTGAGTAGTGGAACTCTCTGATCATACTCTGTCTTTAGCTCTTGTTTGTCTGGTGGTTTGAAGCCTGAACTCACGAAATCTCCCCAAAGAGTGAGCTTACTTCCTTTGCCATTCGTAATGCCTCGATCTTGTATTTTACATTATACGTCTATTGTAGAATAAATGATGTATGCAAGGATGAAGTGAACAGAGTATCAGTTATCTTATGGTATATTATCCTCTCGCACTAGGCTAGTGAGCGTTTGTTCGGTTGTTTGCTTGTTCCTTTTGCTTTTTCTTTCAAACTGACATATTACTAGGTAGATCGGAGAGAAGTAGAATCTAGTTCTATACATAAGACTCAGAAAAACCAATATTCAAACGAGTCCAAGATATGACTGTGTGGCATGAAGAAGAAAGACAAGTAGCTATGATTGAATATGTTCAGGCTAATGAGCTTGTCAGACATTATGATACTGTAGATTGGATAGTTGGCTCGATTTTCATCCCGATCTCGATTACTCTTCTCGGTGTATCTTTCACCGAGCCAATTCTGGAACAAGGCCTTGGTGTTGCTTTGGCTCTTTCGATAAGCTCTATAGGCATGTATCTCGTGTGGTTGCTTTTGGATTGGCGATATAGCTTCTTCTGTCAAGTTGCCTATGAAAGGATCCATAAAATAGAGGAAAGATTTGGCATGGATACACATCGTAGAATTAATCGAAAAGATAGAGAGCAGTCTGCAAGAAGCATAAGGAGGGCTCATTTCTGGATAAGATTGTTTTTCTTTGTGATATTTGCAGTCTGGATTGCCAGAATAGTCCTTTCACTCTGACTTGTTTCTTTTCTTTAGTTTCTGTTTTTCTTCCTCAACCATCTGTTTCAGAGCGATTTCCTTTGCTTGCTCACGCAATTGAACATCCGCGAGCAGTTGCTTGGCCTCCGTTTCTTTCTGCTTTATCACTTCATGTATTGTAGCCTTGCTCCGATCAAAGAGTAGCCCCAACTCTTCGTATGAAAAGCCCTGCCAAGCATCTTTATCCTCTGGTTCAGGCTTGCTTTCGAAATACATCAATGCAACCAACAACTTCAGCGTTTCAGTCATGTGTCTATTCACCATGGATTTCGGATAGTTGAACAGCAATTCCAGAAAGTAGATTTCAGCACCATCGGTAATGTCTCCATGAGCCTTCGCTAGTTTGGCATAGAAGTTTCTCATTTTATCCATGAAATCTTTGGCACTCAGGCCTTCCTCCGTCTCTGTTGACGGTAAGATAACGCCCTTTTTCTTCAGAATCCAGAGACTCATACTCATTCACTCCATGATAGACTCTAACTTGCTGGTTTCCCGAGTAACTCGGGAGGTTTTTCGCTTGTCAATGATTGTAAGTTTCCTGGTTTTGCGATACAGCTTGAACCTTCTGAGAATTGTCTCCAGTGGCACACCGACAGCTACACAGTTGATTGCACTGAGAAGCATCCCTTTCCCTAAGTAGCCGTCGGCAACTGAGTAGTAGCTATGCTCACTGTTGAAATAATGGTTGAGAATGAACAGTAATTCGTGAAAGCTTAACGGCTCACTGTAGGCTGTCACTAAAACCAGAACGTCATTTAATCCTTTCTTGCCATCAACAAGCTCCAGGAGAACCATACTAGGATATCTCCATCCATTTTGGATGCTCTCTCAGGTTCTTTGCATGATAGCTGCAGCATTTCTTCTCTATTCCCACAACCTTCTCTCTTAACACAGCTACGACTGGACTCTTGCCACAGAAATCACATTTCGGAAGTTCTTTAGGAGTCGGTTTCGATTCTTCTTCGAAGAGCGGAACCTCATACTTTTCCACATGAGCTTGATAGGAAAGCTCAGAGATGTAACCTAAACGATAGATTCCCTCAGTAAATGCACGTAACCCTGCAAATGATCTTCCTAAACACTTGTCTGCTTGAAGCTTTGAAAAGGCATGATATAACTCTCCATCCAGGAATAACATCAAGCCATGTTCTCTGAATCTCCTAACCAAGAAAACTCCCACACGTTTGATGGTTTGTCGTTGTTGAGTTTGGTTGGTAGTGTTTGGTAGGTAGGTAGTTAGTTACAGTATACGTGTTTCTGGTTGTCGTATTCCAAAAAGAGATTTTCATAAATATCATAAATCCACACTCTTTGGACTGGGAATTCTGCCAAGCCTGTAGAGCTTCAACGTTGGGCATTGATGCCTGTGTTCAGTGTTCCAGTTAACGCAGATCCAACTGTCAAGCGCACATAAACGGCTTGAGCTAGTTAGAATGAAGTCCATGCCTTTACTGACACTCTTACACCATAACTCCCTTGCATGTTCACAGAACAATGATCCAGCTTGAACTTTTGTTTGGAAAATCTTATCTGCGGAGTTCTTCTCCTTGTGTTCTTGAGTGGTGTGGCAGAGTAGTTCATGATTTGCCTGGGTGGGCATTACAGGACTCACTGTTTAGCGCCACTCTCCTCTTGTTTCCTCTTTCTAGCTCGATATGCACGTTTTTGATCTCTCCAAAAGGCGCGTAGTTCTGGGCCATGTTTGAACTCCTGTTTCATGGTTTCTGAGATGTCCACAAGACATTTAAGTCTAGTCATCATATGTGATAGCTAGGATAACTCTAATCAGAAACTGCGGAGAGGACAATATATGTCAAAGCGAAAGCCGAGATATGATAACTTACCAAAGCATCAAAAGAAGATAGTTCTATGCCTTGCCAAAGAAGGCCCGATGAACATGAGTGAAACCAACAAGAAAATCAAGGGCGAATATACTTCAACAAACAGAGCCTTTCACGAACTGGAAACCAAATCAATGATAAGAGAAATCGATGTAATGTTATATAAAGGAAGGCAATTCCCGAGATATTGGCTGACTGTTAGAGGCTCTGGATTTGCTTTATTGAACGACGCCAATCCTGAAAAAGTAAGACTGAATGCTCTAGAATCGTCCAAGAATGATGAAGAAAGAAAGGGAATACAAGCATATTTCAGATTGCGTGAAACTAACTCTAAAATAGCTAGTGTCTTGGACAGATTCATACTTCTCGAAGGTAGAATAGATCCCGTGAGTTTGTTCAAGCAAATGCTTCCTGAATTAGCTTCAATGGATGAAAACGAGATAAAGGAAGTTTTCGGTGTTGCCAGGAAAACTGAATATTGGAAGCACACTGAGAAGACACTGAAAGAGTTCATGCGTGGGTTAAGGAAGGCGTTAGGCAATAAGAAGAAAACAGAATAAGTCAAGAGATCATGCGTTCATTCTCTTCGCATACTTAGAACCTGGCTCAAACTGTGAGAATGGAGATATGCATCAGGTGGAAAGACGGCCTTTGCGTAATAGGACTCTTGTTGTGTGTCGGAAGTGCGGAAAAGGGAGGATTGAGTGGCATGTACCAACAAGAACCTCAAAAGGGCGAGGGAGAAGCCCCAAGCTGGGTTTGAAAGAGAGTCAATTCTATATTAAGGTAACAGATGAAGAAAAAAGAACAGGTATACCAAGTCTAACATCTATGGAGACAAGCCAAAGAACAAAAGAGAGAACACTGAGAGAAAAACACTCGCTCAAGTGGATGAAAAGAAAACACCTTGTTAAAAACTATTTAAAGATATTGAAGATTGACAAGAAAAAAATAGTTGAGGTTTGGGGTGAAAACTACAAGGGTGAGGTTCAAGCTCGAGCGGGCAGACTTTGGAAATACAAGAAGAAGATTATCCATGAAACTTTCAAAAAACTCCAGGAGGAGATGTCACGTTCGCTGGAAAGTGGAAAACTTGAGTGAGTTTCGCAAGAAGAGTTACTCGAGTGAAAGTATTCCAGATACTCGAGTGAAAGTAATACAAAAGAGAACAGTAGGCATAACTCTGCCTCAGACTATCCTCAAAAGAGCACGAAAACATCGTTTAAACATTAGCAGAATCACAGAACAAGCCTTGAACAGTGTTTTAGACTACTTGGAGAGTGAAAAGCAATATAAAAGCTCTAAATCTCTTAATGCATGTTCTCTTCTGAGAGAAAATGCCAGGGCCGGTAGTCCAGTTCGGTTAAGACGTCGCCCTCACGCGGCGAAGATCGCCGGTTCAAATCCGGCCCGGCCCACTC
>CAYFWV010000035.1:0-13570 GCA_964346975.1 uncultured Candidatus Bathyarchaeia archaeon | reverse complement strand
TTCAAATCCCGCCCGGTCCACCATGCGTGGAATCCTGAAGAGGATACATCTAGCGCCGTGATTCTGAAGTAGCTGCAATTGTCAGTCTCATATCCATACCTGGACATTCGGACAGTGGTGCGAAGGTCTGCTCTTGTAGCACAGTAATCTCTTGGCAAATGACGGTTTGAAAGCATGTGTGCCAACGATGTTGCAGGTGTCACCAATCTCTTTTTATTGTTGTTTAAATACAGCAACTGAGACCTTTCTGTGAGAGGCTAGGAGGAATCTTCGTTGGAAGACATAATAGTGACCACAGGTCTGATCTATGCAAATGGGGAGATCCATCTAGGTCACGTTACCTCTACATATCTTCCGGCAGATATATTCGTAAGATTCTGCAGGCTTAGAGGCGACAACATTATTCATGTCAGTGCTACCGACGACTTCGGCACTCCAATTTTGGTTGAGGCCGAGCGCAAAGGAGTCAGTCCTGAAGAAATCGTAGCCTATTGGAACAAGAAGGATCTGGAAGATTTCCGTGATCTTGGTATACACTTTGACATATATTACAAAACCAGCTCGGCGGAAAATGTGGCGCTCACCCAGTACTTCTTCACGAACCTCTATGAACGGGGTCATGTATATCGGAAAATCATAGATCAACCCTACTGTGAAAGTTGCGGGAAATTCCTTCCAGATCGTTACGTCCTCGGTACGTGTCCTCACTGTGGTGCAACTGAACAGTATTCTGATGGTTGCGAAAAGTGTGGAAGAACATTTCAGCCTAATGAAATACTAGACGCGCACTGTGCAATGTGCGGCTCAAGACCACAAGAGAAAGAGAGTGAACACTACTTTTTCAGGCTCAGCAGTTTTTCAAACCAGCTTGAGAAGTGGCTTTTGGAAAACGAGAATCTTCAATCAGAAGTGAAGAACTATGTGTTGAATTGGGTTGGAGAAGGGTTGAAGGACTGGGATATCAGTCGAGATTTAACGTGGGGCGTTCCTGTTCCTCTGAAAGAAGCCAAAGGGAAGGTGCTCTACGTATGGTTCAACAATCACCTCGCCTACATCTCAACGGCCTTGAAATACTTCCAGGAAAAGGGAGTTGATGCGAAAAAGGCATGGAACTCCTCGAAGATCTATCATTTCATTGGAAAAGACATAGTCTATCATCACTACCTGTTTCTGCCTGCCATGAGAATGGGAGTTATGGAGTACAAACTGCCAGATTTCATCCCCACAAGGGGACATTTCAACCTTGAAGGTCGAAAATTCTCAAAGAGCCGAGAATGGTATATCAGTGTACGACACTTCCTAGACGAGTTTCCAGGCGACTATCTGAGATACTACTTGGCTGCGATTACACCATACAGTCAATCTGATGTAGACTTCCAATGGGAGGACTTTCAGAAGAGAATAAACAATGAGCTCATAGCCAATGTGGGCAACTTCATACACAGAGTCTTGTCTTTCTTATGGTCAAACTACGAAGGAGTAGTTCCTGAACCTGGTGATTTCGACAAACTGGACAGAGAGCTGCAGAGAAATCTCGAGCAAGTCGTAGTGGATGCAGCTGTAGAGATTGGAGCTCTAGAATTCAACAAGGGACTGCGAAGAATCGTGGAGTACTCCGCGACCTGCAACCAGTACTTCCAACGAAAGCATCCATGGACCGACACAGAGAAGGCGAAAACAACTCTCTACCTTTGTGCCAACTTGGTTCGAAGCTTCGCCATCTTGCTTGAACCTTACATTCCTGCCTCAGCCGAAACCCTTTGGATACAACTCAACCTGAGTGGAAGTGTGCACGATCAGGACTGGAACTCAGCGTCTGAGCTGGCCATCGAGAGCTCTCACAAAATCTGCAAACCTGCCGTCCTCTTCAGGAAGGTGGAAGACAAAGATGTGGATAGAGAGAAGGCAAAGCTCACCATTCGCAACAAGTAGCGGCTAGAAACACACACATGAGGCCCGCACTCGCACGCTCTATTTCGGCTCCTAATTCTTGCTTCATAACAGTTTTGTTCAATCGGAGCCATGTAACCGATTCATCAATGTTGGAGGCACCTTAGCTGGGCAAAGCAGCCTTGACGGCGCCCTTGTATATTTCTGTTGCATGGAGTCTGATCATCAGCTATCAGCTGCTTACCCAAACAGCAGTGTATGCAGCTATCAACTTCGTTTCCAGTATTCTACCCTCTGTCGGAGGAGCTCTATTCGCCCGAATAGACATTATTGTTTTCATCCATGCGTTCGCATGGATTTTCGTCTTGTCTTCAGTGATTCCATCAGCAATCCTTGGAAAAGGCAGAAGTGTTCTTCTGCAATTCTTGATCTGCCTAACGTTGACACTCGTAGCATTCTGTATTGAAGCAGTGCTGACAGACTTTATGGGAAGCACGCCTAACAATCAACTGCGGGTTCTATCAACCTGGTTTCAGAATCCCCTCGTCGCTGGGTTGTATCTCTCAGTCCCGTATCTTCTGATGCTGTACATAGACATGCACTCCAGGAGAGCTTGCAGAGAGGACGGACATGTGGAAAGTGCCGTCATTAGCGAGCAAGTCCTTGATCATGAGACAGCGGTTCTTCCTGAGTGCAAAGGCGGAGCTCCCAAAGCTGAAGCATCGCAAACCAACAAGACTAAAGACTTCGTTCCGAATTCTGTGGGGCACCCTGGTGTCAGGATTCGTTATCTTTATAGCTGTGGAATATTGTGTTTCTTCCTTGCTTTACTCACTCTGTGGTTGGATAGATTCATTTTCTCTACTGGCCTGACAAACTTGTCCAAGCTGTTCTATGTCAGTCTATTCTTGAGCTCAGGCTCTCTCTTGATACTTCTGGGCCACTATGCCACTGACGGTTCACGACAATCAACGTAGCTAGCATCCAATGACTCCAGAGGCGTGTGTGGGCAATCGAGATCAGAAGACTGATGGGTACGCATGTACATGGATTCATGCCCAGGACAGGTGTCTTCTCATCACAACAGGTTGTTCTTGCACAGATCCTGACATCAATTGCTCTGATGATGAATTTAAGAGCGGCAAATTCGATAGTATTCACCAGTGAGAGCTATGGAAGCTGATTCTGTGACTAGCAGGGAAATGCAGGCTCTTGAAACCAACGCCCATTATTTCGGGATTTCACGTCTGCAGTTGATGGAAAACGCTGGGCGAAATATCGCTCAGGAGATATCTGTTCGCTTTCCGTCTAGAGACACACGTATCGCGCTCTTCTGTGGTCTCGGAGGGAATGGCGGTGATGGTTTTGTGGCTGCCCGGCACCTGCTCTCCTTGGGATATTCAGTGCAGATTGTTGTGGCTGGCCGAACTGGAAGCATAAGGCATGAGGAGGCATGGAAGAACTGGCAAGCTTTGAGGATGTTGTTAGACGACGTCACAGTATATGAAGTCAGTGACTCATCAGAAATTCCAGAAACGACAGCAGATGTTGCTGTCGATGCTCTATTGGGTTTCGGGTTAAAGGGGATTCCACGGGAGCCAATTGCTTCGTTAATTCGAGCAATCAATCAAATGGAAGCCTTTCGTTTCGCTGTGGATGTTCCAACAGGTGTGGATTCGGACACGGGAGATGTGAATGGTGAAGCTGTCCAGGCTGATCTAGTTGTCACTTTCCACAAGGCGAAATTAGGCTTGCACAAAGCAAGCTCTCACATTGGAGAAATCTTAGTGAGCGACATTGGTATCCCGAAAGCTCTTGAAGCGCTCTCAGGCCCTGGCGATGTTAAGCTGGTTGTAAAGAGACGTTCGCCTGAATCTCACAAGGGAGATTACGGAAGACTGCTGGTTTTGGGTGGTAGTGAGACATATTCTGGAGCACCTGTTCTGGCAGCGCTGGCTGCGCTCCGAACTGGTGTAGATCTAGTCTATGTTGCAGCACCGGAAAGGAGAGCCTCTGATATTGCTTGCTTGACTCCCAACATTATCTCAGTCAAACTAAAGGGAAAACATCTGAATGTTGACAATGTTCCTCAGATTGGGCAATACTTGAAGAGGGTCACAGCTGCGGTAGTGGGACCAGGCCTTGGGCTTCACGAAGACACGCGAGAAACTGTGATCAAGGTGGTTGCCGCTGCAGAGGATTTGAAGGTTCCTTTGGTAGTCGATGCTGATGCTCTAAAAGCCTTTGCAGAGCACAAGCGTCTGCTCCGAGTGCCTGCAGTTCTCACGCCTCACAAAGGTGAATATCAGATCTTGACGGGAAAGGAGTTGCCATCTTCGCTCCAGGAGACAGCTAAGAAGGTGAGAAAGACAGCTTCCAAACTCAACGCTACGGTCTTGTTGAAGGGACAACCTGACATTATCTCTGATGGAAAAAAGGTGAAACTGAATTTCTCAGGCAACCCTGGCATGACCGTGGGTGGAACGGGCGATGTGCTTACAGGGATTGTCGGAGCCTTTCTCGCTCAAGAAGCAAACCCGCTGGAAGCGGCAGTTGCTGGAGCTTTCATAAATGGAGCTGCAGGAGACTTCGTGAAACTGGAAAAGGGATATCACATGCTGCCCACTGACCTGCTGGATTTCATTCCGAAGGTCATTGATGATCCAATGTCCCATCTGAAGGTGCAAACAAATGCACCCTGAAACATTGAGGCTTTTCATTTACCATGCCAAGCAATGTGACCCACGGAAATGCTCTGCACTCAAGCTGAAACGCCACAACCTTGCTCGGATCGTCTACCAACTTAGAGAGCTTCCTCGCGGAGCAGTAATCCTCAACCCCTTTTCTCAGAAAGCATTTTCCCCCTTTGATCGTGAGCGAATTGAGAAAAAAGGTCTTGTAGCCTTGGATCTGAGCTGGAAGCACTCCACTACACTGACGGAGCTTCACAGTCTCCGAGGGAGTCAACGGTGCCTTCCATACTTGATTGCTGGAAACCCAGTAAACTATGGCAAACCCACGAAACTGAGCACGGTTGAAGCTCTAGCTGCGGCGCTTTTCATCTCAGGCTTCGACGAGACAGCTCGGAAACTGTTATCCATCTTCAAATGGGGCTCAACATTCATCAGTCTTAACAAGGAGCTCCTTGAAACCTACCAGACAGCCCATGACAGCCTTGAAGTAGTCGCCCAGCAGAAACAGTTCATAGACTAGAGCGTCTTTAGTGGACTTCTTCACTCCCTCGGTGATGAAGCTGCCTGTGCTCTAGGTGTGTTCTGAACACTTTTCCAAATGGTTGAAGCTGAGCTGTTTCAGGGTGTTGTCGCTCTCGATACTGATGATGAAGGAATCGAACTTCGTGACATGATCGCTCCAGTCTTGGTTGAACTCTTCTCTGAGACTCGCATAGTCTGCATAGTTCTTGTGAATTGAGACACAGATTATGTCTCTCTGCAAGCCACGACCAGTCGATACAAACACAATGTTTGCTCTCTTGGAAAGAAAACCTCTGAATGCCTCAGTCTTCTCATCACTCTGCACATTATGGTTCAAGTCCGCGAAAGTGAAGGCAGCAATCTCAAATCCTAATTTCTGAAAGTCTGGAATGGCGGTGTAGTCAAGCAACCCTTCTCTTTCTAGAAGGGCCCTTCTTCTCGTTACCGTTGGTTGGGAAACTCCGATGATCTTTGCCAGTTTCCTGTCGCTGATCTTGGAGTTTTTCACGAGCTGAAAAAGAATCGTGTAGTCAATGCCCTTCAGTTTCTTCATGCTAAACTAAACGCATCTGTATCATAAATTTAAGTCTTGGTTTGTCTTCATGAACTTGAGTTCTCTAGCAGAAGAAGAGCAGAGGAGCTTTTTTGGGCAATGACAGCCCTGACCATGTTCTGTGAGGAATCCGTGCGTGTGCTCGTCCCCATGCGATTGCGGGAAAAGCGTCGAAGGACATTCTCCACTCGCCACGGTTCTGACCACTTCTGACCAGCACCGAAAAATAGAGTGACCATGGATAAGTGAATCAACACAAGAGGTGACTCTGATGGTGATTACTATTAGAGAGATTACTGAGGAGAATTGGCTTGACGCAATTAGACTGAGGGTGAAAGAGGATCAAGGAAAGTTCGTGGCATCAAACGCTGCTAGCATCGCGCAATCGAAATTCCATCCTTTTATCGAATGTTACGGGATCTACTCAGACGATGAAATGGTTGGGTTTTCAGCAGTCGGTCAGAATCCAGCGGATAAGACAGTGTGGATTGTTCGACACATGGTTGATGCTGCACACCAAGGTCAGGGATATGGAAAGGCTGGCTTGAAGAAGATAATTGAGCACTTGAGAGGGAAATTCTCTTGCTCTGAGATTTTCCTAGACGTTGCACCTGCAAATAAGATAGCCACAGAACTCTACAAGGGAGCAGGGTTCAGAATCACAGATAAAACGCATGGAAAGAGTCCAATCTACAAACTGAATCTAGGTGAATATTCGACAGACTATTAGAGAAGCGTGCAATTCCCCCATGATTGTTGACTCGGGCGGTTTTACCCACCCGTGAAGCAAGGGGAGTGGGCGGGAATACTTCGGGAGGCGTCTTCACCTGGGGTTGTTCCAACCGAACTCTAGCCTAGAGGAGTCGACTGCTTTGGAGTTCCAAGATTCTGTGTGCGCGCGCAACACTTTTAGTTTTGATTCGTTTGTAGTCTCGGAGAGTGAAGTTACTAATGAATCCTGTAGTTGAAGCCATAAAAAGCAGACGATCTACCAGGGCATACGAACCAAAACCAGTTCCAGAAGATATTATCAACACGATCATTGAAGCAGGTAATCATGCACCCTTTACCTCGGCTACGCGCGCTCAACCTTGGCGATTTGTGGTAGTCCGAGATCCAGAATTCAAACAGAAACTGGTTCAGACGGCATTTCCTTTCTGGAAAAATGCCACCGACGGTATAAAGGAAAAGTACCCTGAAATCTTCAAAATGGCTACATGTCTCTACGATGCGATGGACAAACCTAAAGACGTGATCTACTATAATGCACCCGTTATCATCTTTGTAATAGGTCCGGCAGCTGGAGGCGCAATAAGTTGTGCACTCGCATGCGAAAACATGATGATTGCTGCTACATCCTTTGGCCTCGGAAGCTGTTATACTGGATTTGGTGCAATGGTCAAAGGTAACGCTGAGGTTGCAGAAGCTCTTGAGCTAGACGAAAATGAACAAATATACGGTCCAATCTTGATTGGTTACCCTGAGCCCAATCCTAGTGTAGCTGTATCTGATGCGTTAGAGAGGATTCGAGCGACTAAAAAAGGGCCAATAGTAAAATGGATCTAAAAACGCGGGCGCTCTTTCCCCATTAGTTATAATCAGTTGCGCGCGCGTGTTGGAACTGCTTATTCTTCTCTTCGTTCGGGTTCTCTGACGAGAACCAGTGTGAGTAGTGATGACGCCAGGAAAGTAGCGATGGCAAGGATGAAGGGTGTTTGGGGCGTCATGTGTTCGTACAGATATCCGCCTGTGAAGCTTCCCGCAGCCAAGACGATGTACAAGGCGAAGTTGATGAATCCACTAACCTTTCCTCTCTCCTCCTGCGGCGTCAGATCAGTCTGCAGGGCTCCAAAGGACGCATTCAGCATAACATTTCCCGCTCCCAGGATGATGAGGGACACAACGACCTGAACCAAATCTGCGTATAAGAAAACTAAAATCGACAATCCGAAGAGGCAAAGCGAGACTAGAATTGGGATTTTCCTTCGGATTTTATCCACAAGCTTACCTACAGGAATGGCCATGATGATGGTAGTTATAGGCACTATCGCGATGATGAATCCCCAAAGCACTTCATCGATGAGGAGCACGCGGGTCGCATAGATGACGGTGTACAGGTTAGTGGCGGAAAACCCGAAGATCGCCACTGAGAACGACAGGAACAGGTAAAGCATAGATCTTGACACTCTCTTCCACACACCAAAGCTTTCTCTTAGTGCGATTGGGTAGCTCCGGATGATCTCTCGAATCCGTGGCCTAGTCGATGTCGCCACCGTTTCTTTCAAGAAGAACAGGCGGAAGAACCCAGCGACCATGAACAGCGCGACCGTGATGCCATACGCGACACGCATGCCAGGGATCAAGCCAAGGTTGGCTCGCAACAAACCAGCCACAGCAGGACTAGGGGTCGTGGAGGCAGCTGAGATAAGGCTGACTATGCTGAACCCCATACCTCGTCGTTCTGGCGGTAGTGAGTCGGAGATCATCGCATTCAAGGCTGGTTGATAAGTGGAGTTGAAGAGGCCAAGCAGGACGGCTCCGACAAGGATGAAGGGCCAGGACGGGGCAACAGCGTAGAGTATCATGCTCAACCCCACACCGAACGTCATCGTGGAGATGAGCCATTTCCGGCCGTATTTGTCAGCCAAGTAACCGCCTGGAAACTGCATGGATGCTAACGCAAAGAATTGGGAGAGTCCGATTACACCAAGGATTGTTTCAGTAGCTCCGAGGTCGAGCACGTAGAGTCCATAGTAGGTGGCTGGGAGCTCCACGGCAAAGTCAACCAAGATCCAGCTCATCACGAGCACCGCATAGTTGCCCTTAATGAATGAGAACTCATTTCTGAGAGTGTCAAGGAATGGCATATGCTCCACTCTAGCAGTGCTGTAGCAGATAAAGTAGTTTAGCGTTTACATTGTGCGCATCATTTTGATAGTGGAAAAGTAATGGTAAAGTGTTCAAAACACCAATGCGCGCGTTCTGAGTGAGTGAGAGAGTGTGAGTGTAAGCAAGGGAGACTGATAGAGCGTTAGCGTGAATATAAGCTTGGGTTTGGGGTTCAAATCCCACCTTGTGTTAAGACTTATGTTTCACTTATGAGATAGTTGAGAGTATGCGTGCAAAAAGATACGTTTTTGCCGCAATTTTGCTACTATTCTTAGTGAGTGGTCTGGGGCTTGTGTTTCCTGTGTTTGCACCTATAGCGAAGGGAAAGGGCTATCTTGGTGATGCTGCGTGGATGAACAGATCGAACAGATTCCCAAAATCCGATAGCAACGCCCCATTAGTGAGCGATGTCCTTGTTGCCGCTCCACTCATAGCTGTGTTTCTGGGAGTTGCATTACTAGGATACTTTCAATTTCGTGAAAACAGAAACATGCGCGATGCGATAGCGCGAGCATAAATGCGCGCATCCGTCTAATTCTTTAAATGCGATCACGGTCTACTTTTGAAATAATATTGGAAGTGATGAAATGGCTGAGAAAAAACCGATCATTAGATTGCTTTTCGCTCGAATTAAGGAAGCGTTTTATAAAATGTCTGAAGAGGAACAGCAAGCGTTCATGATTAAAGATCGTCAAAACTTGGATAAACTCGGGTGCAAAGTCTTGATGATGATTGACTGCCGTTGGTCAAACGAAGAGTGGAATTACATTGGGATCGAGGAATGGCCAACCCTGAAAGCTCTTGAGAAACGGGCGAAATTTGAGTTTGAAGAATTGCAGAAATTCAAGTATGTTGATGCGAAAACCTATTTGGGTACTCAGGAATCCTTTGCTGAATATGGTGTCGAATGATGCGCGCGCATGATTAATGAACTCTCTAGTTTCTTGGTTCCAAATTGCATATGTCCAATATGCTTTAAAGGTTAAGATCAAATCCCAAGCCCAAACGTATACTCAACGTGCACACAAGCTCTTTATACATCGGATTCGGTCTATGCTTGAGGCTTTCTAATGGCGCGAGTATATGAGATGTATGCGTGGGTGATATTCCTAGCTCTGGGGATGCTGTGGGTGGTGGTTGGCGTCTACCAAGCATTCCTTCCAGACGGATTGCTTGAGGGTGACGTTGAACTTATCATAGGCATGTCTTGGAGTGAGCTCCAGGTTTCGAGCCCTGTGGCTACTGAGTTTGTTCGCTGGCTGTACGGGGCAATGGGTCTGCTTAAGATGAGCTGGTCCTTCCTGGTCTTAGCCATTACCGTAACGGGCTACCGGAGGGGAGAAAAGTGGGCTTGGTATACCCTGTGGCTTGTGCCTATCCTCTTGGTGAGCAGTGCACTCTTTAACTCTAGCTTTGTTGAAGATGTCTCCCAAACACTACAGTGGATCCCGATTACGAGCATATCGCTGGTGGGGCTCCTTCTTCCCATTAGGAGGTTCTTCCCAGGAACACCACGGTCGAGGAATGTGTAAGTTGGTTAAACTGAAAATAATGTTGAGTTTAGTATTTGCGATTGTAGGCTATTTTCTAGGTATTGTAGCTGATGCGACTCACTATACTGAACTGGCAATTAATCCTGCTGCCTGTTTGACTAAAATATTGCTATTCCTAATTGCTGTTCCACTTGCACACTCTGCTGGCAAGAGTATTAGAAAAGAATTGAACATCATTGGGATACCGGGTTTGAGATTTGCAAGTTGGATTATGTATGGCGTTGCAATAGTTCATTTTATGCTATTTTTTCAATGGGAATTGATTTCAGCCCAACCAGGAAATATCCAACTCCCAGATGGACAGATAACTATAGACTCTGCGATTTTTTTCATTGCATCGATGCTTATGATTGCAGAAGCATGGAACTCATATAAAAGTAAAGGTTGAACATTCCAATGCGCGCGCTTTTTCCGTTGCTCTGGGAAGAGCAAGTGCTTGGGGTTCCATTCGCCAAGGGACAAGCACAGACGACGACTCGACTCCTATCCTCTCGCGGATGAAACTCATTGTTTACTTGTCGCATAATTAAATGCTGAAAGCCCAAATGCCACAAACAATAGCCCGATAATTGGCAAAGGTGACAGTGTGAAGCGTCTAGCAGAAGCTATGGATAATTGGTTGACGTGGATGTTCGTATCGGCTTTATGCAGAACGGGGAGCATAAGCGAGACGGAGTCTCGCGCGTGCAAAAAAAACTTAATAGTTACAGGGAGCCATTAGTTGTGGGGGGAAAAAATGAGAAAAGTGGCTTATTTTCTGCTGGTTCTATTTGCTTTCAGTGCTTTGCTTAATGTAAGGTTTGCTTGGACTGAGGAGAATGCGGTTGTGAAGGTCATTCCTGAAGTTGTTGATTTGGGTTCGGGTTCTGCTATTGGTGAGGAATTTTCTGTGGCTGTTGTAGTTGAAGATGTAGTTGGGTTGCATGGTCTTGAGGTGAAGTTCTACTGGGATGATGAATATTTGGAGTATGTTGATCATACATGGACTATTGGATTTGAGAACTTCTCTAATCCTATTCCACCGAGTCCTTATGCAGGCATTCTACATGACCCAATAGGTTTGGCGGATCTTGTCTATACTGATTGGTATTGGTGTGCTGCGGCTTGCCTCTATCAAGCGGACATCTTTAATGGAAGTGGAACTGCCTTTGTTATGACATTTAGAGTGAAGAACCAACTAGATACACCTGTAGCAACTTATCTGACACTCAACACAACAAATCTTGCTGACTTTACTGCACGCACGATCATCCATAATGACGTAAATGGGGTAGTTCTAATTCCTGGGCTTTCTGGTGGGTATCTGGGGGACATCGATGAAGATGGTGATGTTGATATTTTTGACATAGTGACAATAGCTAAAGCCTATGGATCAGAAGATGGAGCACCTGAATATGATCCTAGATGCGACCTAGACAACGACAACAAGGTTCAAATCTTCGACATTGTGATAGCAGCAGGAAACTACGGAAAGAGATAACCTAATTCGACTCTCTTTTTTTCCATTTAGATGGGCTACAGTACCCGTTTAATTGGATTTGCGTATTTTCTGCATCGGCGCTGTGCGGAACGTGGGCACCAGAGCGAGACGAACGTCTCGCGCAGATGGAAATCGCTACTCGTGTGTCTTTTTAGTTCCTCTCCACTTCTGAATTGGTCTCTGGAGGGGTGGTGTGGCTGCTGCGCCCATCCGCAGATGGGAGTAGGGAAACTAGGAATCTATATTGATCGAAGCTTCTTCCACAAGTCAAAAAAGGGCCTATGAAATGTCCGTTAAGCTATGAAGATCGTCATTTTTACTGAGGGAACTGTAATTATGCACTCAAGTGCAAAGGGTCTGGGCAGAGAAGACATCGTTAAGCAGATTAAAAATGGGACAGACTACTCCATCTATAACTGGGAAGAATACATTCCAATTGGCAATGCTGCTGAGAAATTGCAGAGATGGAAAAGTCAAGGCGCCAAGATCCTTTACTTAACCTCCCGAGTTAACCCTGAAGAGATTGAGGACATAACAGGTGTCCTGAAGAAGCATAATTTTCCTGAAGGGCAGTTGCTTTATCGTCAGAAAGGTGAAGCATACAAAGATGTTGCAGAGAAGGTTCTCCCTCATGTCTTGATAGAGGATGATTGTGAAAGCATAGGAGGAATGAGAGAAATGACCATTACTAATGTCAAACCTGACTTGAAGAAGAAGATCAAATCAATTGTCGTGAAGGAATTTGAAGGTATAGACCATCTTCCAGATGAGCTGAGAAATCTCATGCTATAACTACACTCTCTTTATAACTACATCTCTTCCACAAGCCATAAAACAAGAGAGGGTGCTTTTTTTGCATGAGCGTCATCGTGTATTCGCGAGATATTCGTGACTAGTTGGCTGCGTTTCCGTTGTCGGTCTGTTTCGTCTTTCTAAAGAGGACAGGGTTAGAGTTGGGTTTGTTGAAGGAACATCGGTTTCGTTGAATGCGCGCACAAGGCGAATGGAGCGTAGCGACATGAAGCCAAAAAAGTAGTTGGATGCTTTGACGATAGAAAAAACTTGAACAACTTTTAGAATAGCAGTACCTGCAAGCGAGAGTTAAACGGAGGTGGAAAGATGGACTGGGAAAAGACTTTGGGTTGGTCTTCACCAATTGGTTTAGGTATAGCGCTTACTGGAGCGGGAATTTTTTTATATTTGGCAATGTTAGCGTTCCAGATTCTAACACATATCTATTAGTCGATGGCGCTCTTAGGGCTACTCAGGGAGACTTGAAAACCTAATTACTTCCTTTTTTTCAAGTTTTTATTGATGAGCGTGATGTGCGAAACGGTAGAGCGATTGAGTGATGTAGAAAAAAGATGGGTTAGTGGCGTCTTCGGAACAGAATATGTAGAATTGGGTCTTCACCTGTCAGCCTTTTTATTTTCAACTGAATGTGTATAATGAGTGTTTAAAGGGGAGGTGAGAATTTGGACATAGAATTGGGGCGCATTCCAGCTGAGGATTGGTGTGCTGGACGTAACCCGTCTTAGGTCTTCGTAAAGTGCTGTTTGCTGTCTTTGTTGGGTTGTGCTCCGTTTCTGAGTCTTCCATTTTTGCTGTCTCCCTAACAGTCAGAGGAGTGTCGTGTTTATTAAACGATATTCTGGCTTCACATTGCGCGCGCACATGAGGCATTTTCTTAGAAGGGTGATTAGAATGGTGCCCAACTAATCACTGACTTAGAATTGAGGAACAAGATCCGATTGTCATTTTGCATCTGCTAGACATTGTAGGTCTAAGGGCTTGAGAAGAGTTTTTCCTCTCAGATTCACGAGATTCGATTGAATATCGAATACTACGTCACCCAGGTGTGTCCTCAGTTCAGATAAGAGATTATCATAATCAGCAAAGTCTTTGTGAACGGATATAATGAAGGAGTCTGCTCCATTTCCAGTACAGCCACCACCCATAATGACATTAGGATGTTGATGCAACCACTCTA
>CAYFWV010000034.1:0-10231 GCA_964346975.1 uncultured Candidatus Bathyarchaeia archaeon | reverse complement strand
ATCATCTTTCATGTGTGCCTTCTCTTCATCTGTCAGAAACGAAGAGTGAATTCCATTCAGCATGAGCTGTTTAATGTCCGCCAATGTAAAACCAAGTTTCTTCACCAGGAGTTCGTATTCTTGAGTAATCGATGTGTTGAACATTGTTGGATCATCTGAGTTGACAGTCACCATCAGCCCGCTGTGGAAATACTCCTTGATAGGGTGACTGCTCAAAGATTCGACAACTTTGGTGGCTAGGTTGCTTCCGACACACATTTCCAGCGGGATTTGTGATTGTTGCAAGAATGTCATGAGCTGCGGGTCTTCTTTCAGTCTGACCCCGTGGCCAATCCGCTCAGCCTGCAGCTTCTTGATGGCAGCCCAGATGGAATCGGCTCCTGCGGTCTCACCAGCGTGAGCTGTGAGTCGAAAACCACGTCGTTTCGCCGCTTTGTAAGCGAATTCGTAGGGATCAGCTGGGTACTCTTTCTCACTGCCGCCGAGTCCGATTCCGATGACACCTTTCCCTAGGTATGGAGTCACTTCATCTAGTCGTTTCATGCCTACCTCGGGTCCATGATCTCTTGTCAAGTCAACGATCAACTCGCTGCGAATTCCGAACTCCTGCCGCGCCCTTTCTTTCCCAGCAACTAAGGATTCGGTGATGCCTCCCACCGACAGCCCCTGTCTCCGGTAATCTCCTGGTGAATAGAAGACCTCAACATACTTGACGTGTTGGGCGTTCAGTTGCTGCAAGGTGTGGTAGGCGATTTCCTCAAAGTCCTTTTCTTCTCTGATGAAAGTATTCTTCCACACCCATGCATCAATGAAGTCTGCAAAGTCTGCATACGTGAATCTTCTCTTCAGATGATCCATCGTCATTTCGGATTCTGAGTCCCCATGACGCTGAATGAGCTGATGCAGAGTCGCTAGTGGGAGAGCTCCTTCGAGATGAATGTGCAGCTCAACCTTCGGCATTTCTCTGATTAGTGAGAGGGCGTCCACTTGATTGATCACGACCAGTAAGTGCCTTCTGAGTTTTTAAAGGATGCCTCGCGCTTCCTCTTGGCCAGGCAGGTGATGTCTGCATTCATTGAGGCTGGCGAAATCTCTGGGAGTCTTGAATCCAGTAATAGATTCGTCTACACGGATTTCGATTGCAGTATGCAAACCAAATGGGATATGTATGTATCAGATGCCACGTTCCATGTAGACGTTTTCGCTTGTGATTCCTCACGTTGCGCATATGTGATGCAGAATACAGAAGGTGGATTCGTAGGCGCCTTTCACAAAGCGCTTATAATTCTCCACCATCTGTCTCTGTATGGATCCATCGGACTTCTACTTGATCGTTTCTCCCCTAGCAGCTCTAATCGGTATTCTGGTGTTGTCCGTTTTCTATTATGCACGAAGAGAAGAACGTGCAGATGCTGAGCTTCGACAGATAAGGATGGAGTTCCAATCGGGCACGTTGGATAAGCAGGAGTTTGAACAGAAAAAGAAGGCGCTAATGCAGAGTAGAGCTTTTGCTGAAGAGTTGGAAAGACTTCAGAGTCTATTTGAGAATCAAGCGATTGATCACGAAACGTACTCGCGCCTGAAGAAAATCATCAGTCATGCGCAGGGCAATGAGCCTGCGTGAAAGGTTGGCATCCGACAAGTCATCAGCTTTCCACGGGTGGCGAAGTTGAGTTTCATAAGTGCAAGGTTTGCTACCGTGCTTTTTCTGCTCCTCTGCCCTTGTGGCGGAGCCCTCTCACCTTTTTCCCTGAACTTGTGAGTCCTCGGAAAACTCTGCCACTCTGGGTCTTCTCACAGATCCAGCTCAGATCTTTGTCGCTTCGGATCGCTGGGTGAGCAGGATCGACCAGTATGACTTCGAACCATTTGTGTCTGCCATCTTCCCCGACCCAGTAGGAGTTGAGCACCTCAAGATTGGGATATTTCCTGGCAGCCCTTCCCTCTCCAATCAGCTTCAGACTCTGACCATGCTTGTATCTGACGCTGCCCATCCGCCTCGGTTTTCTGCCTGATGTAGGCCTCGGTCGTCTCAAGCCAGCTCGTCTCACTCTGACTCGGGTGATCACAAATCCTTGTTTGGCCTTGTATCCAAGTTTTCGAGCTCGATCCAGCCGTGTTGGTTTCTCAACTCGGACAATCGCAGGAGCTTTCCGCCACTCAATGAGCCGATGCCACATGAGATCTTTAACAAAGGATTTCTCTGGTTTTTCCCACGCTTCCGCGATGTACTTGTAACTCATCTCAATTCCTCAGTTTGAGGTTCAACCGTAAAGGTTACATCCCAACGGATCGAAGATCCGCCTGTAGTCCTAGCTTACATTCATGGAATCCTAATAAAGTTTTTTCTGATGCTGCCTGCGCTCATGTAGCCACACACGCAGCTGAGGTGAATTTATTAATTCACTCTTTGTACCTTACGATGATGAGACTTGGAGCAGTGGGATCTGGTTGTGGTTGGTGGCGGTCCTGCAGGGCTGGCAGCAGGAATCTATGCTGGAAGAAGTAGACTGAAGACAGTCATCGTGGAAGAGAAGACCCCAGGCGGCGAGGTTGCTGTGACCCCTCGCATTGAGAATTACCCAGGGTTTGAACGCATCAGCGGAGCAGAGTTGGTCGAGAAGATGGTGAAGCACTGTGAGAAGTTCGGAGCCCAAATCAATGTATTGGAGAGTGTCGTGTCGCTCGATCTGACTCAGCAGCCAAAAATCGTGTCGACGGGGAAAGCGGAATACGCGGCAACTGCGATCGTTGCTGCAACAGGAACCCACTATCGCACATTGAATGTGCCTGGGGAAGCAGAGTTGCAGGGACGTGGCGTCAGCTACTGCGCTCTGTGTGATGGTGCTTTCTTCACTGGCAAAAAGGTGATTGTGGTTGGTGGTGGCAACTCAGCTGCCTCGTCTGCCGAATACCTTTCGAATATTGCAGACCACGTGATACTTGTCCATAGACGAGATCAATTGAGGGCTGAAGCAGCCTATGTGGATGCGTTGAAAGCCCAGAATGTGCAGTTTGCTTGGGACTCTGAGATCCGAGAGATCAAAGGCACCAG
Source organism: uncultured Candidatus Bathyarchaeia archaeon (assembly GCA_964346975.1). Lineage (GTDB taxonomy): Archaea > Thermoproteota > Bathyarchaeia > Bathyarchaeales > SOJC01 > JAUWDF01. The sequence goes on along the minus strand of CAYFWV010000034.1, from coordinate 7,176 downwards.
CATAGTTCAGAGTGTGACAATGCAGAACACGAAGACAGGGGAGTTACAGGAGACACAGGTTGATGGAGTCTTCATCCAGATTGGGGTAGTCCCGAACTCACAGATCTTTCGGAATGCAGATGTTGCCGTTGATGGAGGAGGCTACATCATGGTGAATTCCAGTCAACAGACTAATCTTCCTGGCGTGTTCGCGGCTGGAGACGTCACCAACGTACCGATCAAGCAGATTGGCACAGCAGTCGGTCAAGGCATCATTGCCACTACAGAAGCGTTTGGATACATCAAACGCCCCTACTACTACAAAGGGATGTGAAATTCGAGTAAGGGCGTAAGGTGTTTGTGGCTGGACACCCCACCGTTCGGTAGAGGCTAGGACCGTCCTTGATTAACTGAAATGCAAGAGAACTTGTCAGATGGATAGGCACTGACGAGCAACCTTTGAAGCGGAAAACCAGAGAATTCTATAGTCTAGCTTTTCGACATTATTCCCGATTCACTGGCAAATCCGCAAAAAAGCTCATTGGTATATGTCAGACTAGTCGGAAAACCTGCGATTCGCGCGCGCGCATATACTTGAACTCAGGAAACATCGTGAAACAATACATATACAAATTGCAAACACAACTTTTCTGTACAACTTATCTCCCTACCCTACTAGGCTTCATGCGCCCGATAAAACTCTTGCCACAGTAGGAGCGAGTCAAACACGGAGCATTCGATCCTCTATCCCCAATTCGGCGTGCGTCCGCAGAGTATGAACTCGCGCCCATGCGATTCATAAGCTTGTTGGAATTGAGGATCTTCTAGTTACGCTTGTGGCTCAGGCTTGCCATAGAATGAAGTCATCATATTCTTTTTCAAGCTTGTTCTTATGACTCAGTTCTTCTTCCGCTAGCTTCGAGAAGATCCTGCCAACGTCAGTTCCTTGCAGTCCCTTGGCGAGTGAGTTGTAATAGTCATACGTCACCTTTTCTCGTTTGGCAGCAAAGATCAGCAGTTCTTGATAGTTGGCATCATCACTCAGCGGCAGATCTTGCATCGCATCAACGATCTTGAGATCTTGAATCTTTTCCGGGTGCGCCCCCAGCTTCTCGATCTGTTCTTCGTTTCGCAGTATCCTCAGCAGTTTTTCTTTGTGTTTGAGTTCTTGATTCGCAAGTTCGTCGAGAAACTTCTTGGAGGCTGAATGCTTGGCCTTTTGCTTGGCTACACGATAGAGAGTGTATGATTGTTCTTCGATGGTTACCGCTGTTTCAAGGATGGCTTTCAGATTCATGTTGTCCATAGGTTACGCTCCCTAGAAGGTAGGGTGCTGCATCTCTGAAAATAAAGTTTTCGCGATGGATCGACGCTACAATTTACTAGCCGCGTCGCTCTATTAAGCTACTTCTCAACAGGCTTTGCTACATTGCAGGATGGTTCAGTTTTGCATTCAGACGCGGATTGTCGCGAAGCGTATGCCAACCAGCTTGCAGAGCAGCAAAGATTGTCAACATCTGATTGGAGCATACCCTTAGGGTCGTGAGAGGATGAAAGGCGAAGCAGGGAAGAAACCAAAACCAAAAATCTGTAGAGAAAGCGTTCCGATGCTGAAGCAGGATTTGCATGAGAGGATTCACAATTTCAATGAGGTCGCCCTCGGTACACTGAGGAGCAGGCAGTAGTTGATGCAAAGGGGTGTTTGCAGTGTCCGCAACCCAAGTGTATGGAAGGGTGTCCGGTGGAAATCGACATACCAGCGTTCGTCAAGTTGGTGAGTGAGAGCAAGTTTCGCGAGGCTGCCAATGTCGTGAAGGAAAGGAACAGCCTTCCAGCGATTTGTGGACGAGTCTGTCCTCAAGAAGAGCAGTGCCAGAAGAACTGTGTGATGAGGAGAGCTGGAGATCCTGTGAGCATAGGCAGGCTTGAAAGATTTGTTGCAGACATCGAAGTGGAAGACACTAGTGTCGAAACCCTGGAAAAGCCTCGATTGAAGACAAAGGTGGCAGTCATAGGAGCTGGGCCAACTGGCCTCACAGCTGCTGCGGAACTCGCTAAACTCGGGCATCACGTGGTGCGCGCGCACTCCACTTTGTTACGATTTGAAGGAATTAGAATGAAGTAGTATTAAATCAAATCCTATAAGAAAAAGTGCGGCTCATTTTCTGTGTGTGTCTATGTAGTAGTAGCTATTTTATTGCAGTATTTTTCTCAATAGGCATGAAGCTGTCTTTTGTCTAGATGAAAGGCTTCCACTGGACACTTAAGACAATTGACTTCGTGCGCGCGCATGTGCTACTAGTAGTGTTAATGCACGCGCTGGCAGGACGCAAAAGTGGAAAGGAAGATAGGTTTTTATTATTTCGCGCCATACAAACATTCATGGCTATAACTGGACTGCATCTACTTCTGACTTACAAATGTACGTATGAATGTGACCATTGTTTTGTCTACAGTAGCCCAAACTCAAACGGTGTTATGAAAATCTCCGAGATAAAAGAAATACTCGACGAAGCAAAAGAAATCGGCAAAATAGACACAATTTATTTTGAAGGCGGTGAACCCTTCCTCTATTACCCTACCATGTTGTGGGGATTGAAGGAAGCAAAGAAAGCAGATTACAGGACTGGTATTGTCACAAACGCCTATTGGGCAACCTCAATCGAAGATGCAAAGGAATGGCTTAAACCAATTTCAAGAATTGGTATTGATGATCTATCTATCAGTGATGACGGGTTTCATTATGGAGAAGTAGAAGAAAACCTCGCAAAGTCTGCTACTGAAGCTGCAAAAGAACTTGGTCTACCTGTCGGCAACATTACGATTGAAGACCCTGAGAAGTATTTTACCTGCAACGAATGGGAAGGAAAACCCGTAACCGGAGGCGCAGTTCTATTCAAAGGACGAGCAGCAGAAAAACTGGTTGAAGAATTACCCAAAAAACCATGGGATGAATTCACTAAATGCTCACCCGAGGATTTCTCAGACCAGAAAAGAGTTCACATAGATCCATTGGGATACGTTCATGTTTGTCAAGGCATAACAATAGGCAACATGAAGAAGAATCTTTTGCATGAATTGTTCGAAGATTTCAACCCTCGTGAACATCCAATATGTGGACCTATAATGAATGGAGGTCCCACCGAGTTAGCCAGGAAATACTGTATTAACCCTGAAGAAAACTATGTGGATGAATGCCACTTCTGCTTTGATACTCGTTTGAAGTTAAGGACTAGATTCCCCGAGATCCTTGCACCAAACCAAATGTATGGAGTTCTCACTTAACTGTGAGCAATGCACGCTGCTTTGGAGATTTTTTTGTGTTGAAGATTTTTCAAGCAGAGACGAAGAATAATATTGCTCCTGTAAGGGAACTTTTTTGGGAATATCTCGTTTGGGCATACGCGCGCGCATTATCGATGTGGACACGGTGATTGTGGCTGTCGGCAGAACTCCGAACCCGATCATTCAACTCACCACTGACGGATTGGAAACCATCAAGTATGGAACCAGCCTTGTTGATGGAGCAGCTGGGAAAACCAGCCTTGACGGCGTCTATGGTGGAGGGGACATTGTCACTGGAGAAGCGACGGTGATCAGTGCAATGGGAGCGGGGAAGCGCGCAGCCAGAAGCATTCATGAATACCTGGCCCAGCATCAGCCTTCTGCTGAACAGCAGAGTGCGAGTACAGTTCAGCAGTGACCTGCCTTTCACAAGAAAGCATTATATCATCATATGAAGTCATTCTCAGCTGATTGAGGAATCGTCGTGATCCAAGTAGCCGTAGTTAATGGCAGCGCCAGAACAACCAAGGGCAACACTGCACTGGTGTTGACCCCGTTCATTGAGGGAATGAGAGAAGCGGGAGCCTCGGTGGAACTATTCTATGCGAAGCGTCTTCACATTCAGCCGTGCACGGGTGAATTCCATTGCTGGTACAAGACGCCGGGTCAATGCTACCTTGAGGATGACATGCAGGCGTTGTATCCGAAGCTGCGGGACGCTGACACGCTTGTGCTGGCCACGCCAGTCTACATTCCTCTGCCTGGAGAGCTGCAGAACCTGATCAATCGGCTGTGTCCACTTCTTGAACCAACTCTGGAATTTAAGGAAGGACGTACCCGTGCCAGGTTGCACTCCGACGTCAAAATTCAGAAGATCGTCCTTGTGTCCACGTGTGGGTGGTGGGAGATGGAGAATTTCGGCACAGTGCTTCGGATCGCTGAGGAATTAGCTAAGGACATGAATGTTGAGTTTGCTGGTGCAGTTCTGCGGCCTCATGCTTCTCTGCTGCGAGAAAACGGGGAGAAGGTCAAGCAAATAAGAGACGCGCTGAAACAAGCAGGCTACGCGCTTGTCAAGGACGGGAAGATACCTCAGACCCTCAGTTCAATCATTGGTCAGCCACTCATCACTGAAGCAGAGTACAGACAGAGACAAAACAGGGATTACGAGAATGTGAAACGTAAGGCAGGAACCTAGATCATCAGCCTGTGTCACGTACCGGCACATGAACTGCCCATTGCAGTCTCTTTCATGTTGACGTCTTTCAGTCTACTCTCTCTTTCTCTAGCCCATACTCTGCTCAGAAGCTGCTAAATAGATATGAAACCAGTGAATCGCAAGAGGCTTGCGACGGCCTCCTTGTCAAAGGTGATCCACCAAGCATGACGGGCGTCAGACTGCCTCCTGTGACCCTGTTGCAGATTCGCTATCGAGGAGCACAAATATGAAAGAGTCCTTTCATGATCGGTTCATCATCCTCCACGTTGACATGGATCACTTCTTTTCAGCCATCGAAGAGAGAGAACACCCAGAATTCCGAGGAACCCCAGTCGTAGTAGGTGCCGATCCCCGGGAAGGCACAGGGAGAGGTGTTGTCAAAACCTGCAACTATGAAGCCCGGAGATTCGGACTGTGTTCAGGCATGCCGATCTCAAAAGCGTGGCAATTGTGTCCAAAGGCGATCTACGTAAAAGCCAACTACCCTCTCTACAAAGAAGTGTCGACCAGACTCATGGCTCTTCTGAGAACATATGCGGACAAGTTTCAGCCGTGGGGACTAGACGAGGCGTTTCTTGACATCAGTTCAACGGTCAACGATTTCGACGGCGCCACGCAACTTGCCGTCAACATAAAGCATGACATTCTTTGGCATGAGGGCCTCACGTGTTCAATAGGACTCGCGCCCAACAAACTTGTCGCGAAGATAGCTAGCGATTACCAGAAGCCTGATGGACTGACTATTGTCACCGAAGACCTTGTAGACAGGTTTTTGGCACCGCTTCCAGTCCGAAGAATGGTATGGATCGGTGAGAAGACTGAACGCAAATTGCATGAGATGGACATCAGGACAATAGGCGACTTGGCAGCATTTGACGTTACCAAGCTTGTTGACAAGTTCGGAGTCATGGGTCGGCGCTATCATCAGTGGGCACATGGCATCTACACATCAAAGGTTGGAAAGAGCAAAGGTATGAGAAAATCCATCGGCCACGAGAGTACTTTCTCGACTAACACAAATGCTCAAGATCTCCTCCTGAAGAAACTGGACAGCATCTGTCAAAGAGTCCATGCAAAAGCAGTCAAACACGAGATTCTCTTCAAGACAGTCACTGTGAAGATTCGGTACGAGAACTTCCAAACATTCACTCACGGAACAAGTCTGCCCTTCTTCACGAATTCTCTACGCGAAGCACAAAAAACAGCAAGAACCCTTGCACGGAACTATCTTCAAGGAGACCGACGAATAAGGTTAATGGGTGTCCGAGTGTCAAATCTCAAATCCAGTAAAGGTCAACAAACTTGGACTCTGGAGACAGATGCTCTGGAAGCTGCGAACACTCACCCTCAGAAGTCACTCCTCTCACGCAGTACAAGATCATTCTGAAAATCACCACAGAACCAGTAGGCATTGAAGAAGTTGAGAAGCATATTGGAGCACTGACTGCTCACACACAGACAACAACTGTTAAGTTTCGAAAAAAAAGAATCATGGAGGAGGGTCAATGTCATTAGAGGAGAATAAAGCCAAAGTTCGCAAAGTGATTGAATCCATTAATGAGCGGAACTTGGGCTTCTTAGACAGTTTAACAGCGCCAGATTATTTTGACCATACTCATCAACTTCATCCAAAAGGGATCAAACAATTCATGAACATGCTTTTTGATGCGTTTCCCGATTGGCATGAAACGATTGAAGACATCATCGCAGAAGGGGATAAGGTCTGGCTCGTACTAAAGCCACGGGGACACACACAGGCGAATACCGGGGACTCGCCCCTACGGGCAAGAAAATTACAGGTAGGAAGATTAACATCTATCGCATAGTTGATGGCAAGTTTGTGGAAGGTTGAGCTGTCGAAGATTGGTTGGATTTCCTGATGAATTGGGTGCTGTCGACTACAAAGGATTTCCTGACGAAGTCAAATGACTGCTTTGACTTGAATTCAGGCTGCGCTATTTTTCGTCGACGACTTCAAGCTAGGGAAAGGATAGCGAGGAGTCTACTTCAAGCCTGTATAACTCTTCCTCTTTTTCTAGCGCGCGCGCCACTATTATTCAGCAGCTGTCTTTTCCGCTGGTTAAGCCTCTAGACTAGTCACACTCAGAGTTGTTGTACGCGTCTAGCCAGTCCTTTAGCTCCAAAGCACTTTGTCTGTTCTCATTTTGCGGATCCGAGCCGAGTGGGTACTCTTCCAAGAATTCGTCAGCGTCTTGGAGACTGGAGCCTCTACTCGCAACGGGAGGATTATCTGAAATTGGGTGATACTGAGGCCCAGCAATGGTGGCACATGAGAGGCTGAGGCTCTTTCCCGATGATCCCACCCGTGTCTTCAGGTAAATCTTCAAGTCTTTCATAAAACTATAAAATGCAGGTATGCGTCAAATTCCTTGTACGCGCGAGAGCATCTGTGAGAGGTATTCATGTCCTTTACATGAGCTGAGTAGCATTGAATCAAGGAAAATTGAGACACACTGCATTGCTTCTGCTAGCGACACTCCTTGTTTCAGTCATGCCACTACGTGCTCATCCACGGATGCCCACTGATGAACCCTCGGATCTATCTGTCAGGTTTCCATCATCAGCTTTGGAGATTGCATCAAGTGCGGACGAATTCTCATCAAGAGACCTTACCCTCAGCGATTTTATCACCATTTTTGATATCGTCTATTTCGCCGTCCGCTATCAAACCA
>CAYFWV010000033.1:0-8285 GCA_964346975.1 uncultured Candidatus Bathyarchaeia archaeon | reverse complement strand
TGGTTGAAAGTCACTGCTCTTCCTTCAGGAATCAAAGCTTCTGCCCATCGCCAGATCTCTCTTTGCACAGCACTCCGGGTAGGATCACCATGAACATCGAAGACGCGCTGAATGACACGGCGAATATTAGTATCCACCATTGGGACATCCTGGTGGAACGCAAAACAGAGAATGGCGCCTGCAGTGTAGCGACCGATTCCACGAAACGTGACAAGTTGTTCATAGCTACTTGGCAGTTTGCCCTCAAAGTCATTCACCACAATTTTTGCTATTTGCTGTAGTCTCACTGGTCGATAATTGTAACCTAAGGGTCGCCATGACCTCTTCACTCCTTCCACAGGGGCTGATGCCAATGCTTCAAATGTTGGGAACGTCGCCAACCATTCAAGGTATTTCGGGATGACTCGAGCAACCTGTGTCTGCTGAAGCATCATCTCCGAGACCAAGATGTGATAGGGATCTTGGGTATGTCTCCACGGTAAATCTCGTCCATGTTGGGCATACCACCTCAGCAGCATGGTTTGAAAGCTCCAAATTCTGGCTTCGGTTGAAATACGGGCGTTTCGGTCTCGGGCTCTCACTTCTCTGCAACAATCCTCTCATGATGATGTGAGCGTTCCCTTGTCGGATTCTGAATCAGTATTGTGCTGATCCTCCCAAGGTCTGCTAGTGGGGCTTGAACTTCCTCTGCCCGTGCGGTGCTGAGGAGTGTCTTCCTAGTTTGATTCGATTAGAGAACCACTCAGATGGTTCATCTTCGTCGTCCACGTTTTTCCATCTCTGCTTCACAGTCAAAGCAAATATGCGTTTGTCTATCAGTTAAGAACTTCTTTCCACAGTTTTTGCATGTGACTCTGTGCAAGAATGAATCTTTCTTCACTCTCTTCATGACACCGTCCATTGCAGGGAAGACTATTGCATCGTTCCTACAAAGGCTAGCGCATGAAGAGCAACCATAGACGCAATTCAACGGATTTACGACAGACGGTCTTCCCTCGTTGAGGTCAAAGACTTTGTGGGGACAGAAACGTACACACTTGTGTGCCCCGTCACATCCGTCACACTTCTCCAAGTTTATCGTGGGAAACCAAGGGTTATTCAGCACGTTGTTCACTACTCTGCCTTACAGGCCACCTACCAGTAGACCATAGATGATTCCTGAAAGAACTGCAAAACTGAAAGCAAGAACTCCATATGTTACGACAATCTTCCATCCCACTATTCGATAGGTCGATAGGGAATTGGGAATGTCGTATGGCTGTCCCAGAAGCCACGCAACAGTTGCTCCAGGAGACATGCCCAGATCCACGAGTGCTTTGCCCAAGGCAACCTCGATCAAAGTTGGAGTGTACAAAGGCCCTCCCAACAACGCTGCCAAGACCACCCCGAAAGCACCTGTAAGGTATGTGCTGACCAACTCAGACGGGAAGAAGGCTTGAAAGTAACTGACAGCTACAAGTCCGACCAGAAATGGCGGTATGATGCGTTTGGCCAGAAACCCTCCGAATTTCAACGCATTCCAAAGTCGTTCATCGAGAGGCTGCTTGATGAGTTCAACGTGAGATGTTTGAGGCCTACTTGTCTCGAACTGTTGTTCGAATTTTCTGCCCCACGGAGATTTCGCTACTAAATAGCCGATGGCTACTGCGCTGATTCCAGCAGCAACCATGTCTGCCGCCGCGATCTGCCATCCTAGTACTTGTATCGTCACTATATCCGCTAGGAGGTTGTTGGCGGGAGCTGAAATTAGAAATGTCAAAGCTGGTCCAATCCCACCACCTGCATAAATCAGTCCTGCGAAAATGGGCACCATTGTGCAAGAGCAAACGCAGAAAACTGGAGCTAGGAGTGTGGCTACGAGATAGGAAATCGGTTTCTTGCTGCTCATGTATCGGATCATGAAGCTCTGCGGAATGAACTCAGAGAATAGGCCTGAGATAGTGAAGGCGAATCCTAGGCAGATCCATCCGTGTTGAATGTAATCCCACATGTAGGCTAAGGGGATTTGCCAGAGGGGTAGGCTTTCGAGATCTTCTGCTGTTGACGTTGGTGTCAGCGTATAGGCGCCGATGATGGCTCTGAACATCAGAATTACGAAGAAAAGGATGAATCCGACCATCAGCACAGTTCTGGCAAGACGCCTTTTCTCCAAGAACGGCACCTAGACTAGTTGTCTCAATAGTCTTTCGACTACACTGGGGTCGGGAACTTTGCCCATGATTTTGACTGTGCCGTTCACCGCGATCGCTGGGGACATTAGGACTCCGTACTTGGAAATTGTTTCGTTCGCTGTTATGTTGAGTTTCCTCACTTTGACCTTGTATCCTTCAGTGGACAGCCTGGAAGCTGCTTTCCGAACATTTTCCTCGGCTTTCTTACATCGAGTGCACGGTGGACTGACACCGATTACTTCGACTTCTAGCTCTGTAGATCTCATTTCATGCATCTCTGCTCTGCACCCCTAGAGTGCCTACAACAGAGAAACATATGCATATATTTAAAAATATCGAACTATCATCATGCTTTCCATAAATCCAAATATTTAAATCTGTTAGAAAGTCTACACAAATGCAAGGTTCAAAACACTCAGAGGCTCCCTGAAATGCCATCGACAAACCAAACTCGAAAATCCGGCAAGAGACTTGAACGACTCATCTGTTCAGGGCTTCGCCCATCAGAACGCTTGAAGGACTATGCGGACAAATTGACGACACTTGCTGCGCAGTCAACTGACTTAGATATGCTTCGAAAAAAAAGCCGTTTGCTCAAAGCGCTTGCTAATGAAACACGGTTGAAGATGCTGCGGCTTCTAAGCATTCGAGAGATGTGTGTCTGTGAGCTCACGATCGCCCTGGATCTGACACAGCCAACCGCATCTCACCACTTGAACATCCTGCAAAACGTTGGACTTGTACGAGACAGAAAGGAGGGCAAGTGGGTATTCTACAAAGTCGCGAGACCTGAACTGACTGAGAATCTCTTTCGCTTTCTTGAGTTTCCGCCAGTAGAACAGACGTAGAGAGCTTTCCCCATTGCCATCCTCTGCAACTAGTCTACTCTGGATCAAAGGCGAAAGATTTAAATTAATAGATTTAAATCTCTGAATATAACCTGTGTGACGTAGGAAAGCAAATTCGCTAGTTGGGTGAATCATGACGGAGGAGAAAACCGCAAGTCTCGGCATCTTCGAGAAGTATCTAACCCTTTGGATCGCCCTGTGCATCATAGTCGGCCTGCTGTTGGGACGGTTCTTTCCAGTCTTTGGACAATACTTGGACTCTCTGAAATACGCGCAACTTTCAATTCCAATCGGAATCTGCCTGTTCTTCATGATGTACCCAACCGTCGTTGGCATCGCCTTCACCGACGTTAAGAAGGCGGTACGAAAACCGAAACCAATGCTCCTCACAATAATAGCCAATTGGCTCATCGCTCCACCGATCATGACCCTCTACGCAAACCTCCTCGTGGCCGACCCAATTCAGAGAGCCGGTATCATACTGCTCGGCATGTCCCCATGCACGGCGATGGTGATGTGGTGGATGTTGCTAGCCAAAGGAGATCTAGCGCAAGGACTCATAAACACATCCATCAACGCCCTCTTGATGGTCGCGCTCTATGCTCCTCAAGCAGCCTTCTACCTCGGAGTGAGCGGTATCCCTGTTCCATGGGATCTCATAGCCCTAAGCGTGATCATCTTCATCGCCCTTCCCGTGTCATTGGGCGCCATCTCAAGACGACTACTGATAAGTGGAAAAGGGAAAGCGTGGTTTGAAAACACATACCTTGGGCATGTACGCAAGATATCCATCATCGCCTTGCTGTTGACACTAGTTGTCATGTTCTCCTTCCAAGGCGAGATCATCCTCAGCGATCCAGTGCTGGTGGCCTACCTTGCTGCCCCTAACCTCCTCCACTACATCACCATGATCGCGATAACCTATTCCGTTTCTTGGCTGTCAAACTGGGACTATGCCACCTCCATTGACACAACACTGATCGGCTCAAGCAGTCACTTTGAGGTCGCGATCGCAGTGGCAACAACCCTCTACGGCCTGAATTCAGGTGCTGCACTAGCGACAGTCATAGGACCGCTGATGGAAGTTCCCTTGATGCTTTCCTTGGTGAAGTTCGGTCTTCGGACGCGACACCTCTTTCCACGGCACAAGGGCGCCTCGCGGTTGAAGACTGAAGGCAACATGAACCAAACAGGCTAGTCGAGCACACCCCTTCTTTTGTCTCACTCGAAGCTGATGTCAGTGGGGATGTTTCCCGCACACTCCCACCTTGATGGATTTCATACACAAATAATAACTTGAAGCTTGATAGAAGTCAGATCGAGATGCCAAGCGTCAGCCTTTTGACCAGTCAGAATGACGCGTTAGACTTCATCAATAGATATGGAATTGTTACTCTCTTTCCAGTGAAGGACACAGAGTTTCCAAGTCTCTACAGAGCTACCAAAGGTAGTCGGGATGAGAAATTTCGGGACGCTTGGATGTGGGCTGACAATCTGGCTTCAGACAAGTAAGTTCATTACGGAAAGCTCGTCTGCAGGCAGGTCTCTCTGGTGTCACTGGAAATGCTCCCATACTTCTATCGGCTGGGCAAAGAGAGAAAGTTGACCTCAACGGCAGGGAGAATCCTGAGCTTTCTGGAACAGAATGGGAGGACTTCTACAAGCGGGCTACGAAACAACTTGGGATTCAACCAGAAGAACAAGAGATACGAGTTCTCGAAGGCAATTGATGAATTGCAGCTTGTCCTTGCCATAGCAATTGTTGACAGAGAGAGCCCTCCTCGATTGACCCATATATATGACCTCATCGAAAGATGGATGCCTAGAAGTTTGCTGCAGGGAGCTGAACCTATCAGCAAAGACGTAGCGAGAGAGAAAATAGCCGGCAAGCTCTTGGAAAACGAAGTGGTTTCTACAGTTCAAGAAACCAAGAGGTTTTTTCGTCTCTGACACATCAGACCAGCGTCATAACACATGTGCGGGTAAGACTGTTCTGTCTTGTACTGCCATTGCTCACGCTCAGCTTCAGCGAAAAAGGAGAAACTGATTGCAGCTCGAAGAAAGAAAATGCTCTGGAAATTATGTCATTGGCTTGAAGTAATATCTGGGCCATTGTGGCCATTGTTGAGGGTCAGCTTCATGCTCAACGTCTAGAGCTAGACTCATGCCTATTTTCACTTGGTCCAGCTCAACACCCTTGATCATACCCGGCAGTTGTCCACCATCCTCTAGTTCGACTATTCCCACTGGGTATGGTGTTGCTTGCTGAAAGCTCTTCGGAGACACGTGGATAACAGTGTAGGTGAGTAGCTTCCCATGCTTCTGCAGTTCTCGCCACTTCAGATCTTTGGAGAAGCATGCAGAGCAGATTGGCCGAGGTGGAAGCAGTAGCTTCCCACAAGTATTGCATTCAGCTGCCATGAGTTTACCATGCTTTATGAAGTTGTAGAAGTTCTCTATTGTGAACGCAGTGGATTCTTGTGTCACTATCTAGTCTCTCCTGTAGATGTTGACCACGCCTGTTGCTCCGAGTCCTCCCACGTTGTGTGTGAGTCCGATCTCAGCACCTGCAACCTGTCTTTGGTCTGCCTGCCCGGTCAACTGGAGGTAGATTTCGTAGGCTTGGGCTGCGCCGGTTGCGCCCACAGGGTGTCCTTTCGATTTTAGTCCGCCGCTTGTGCAGACCGCGACTTTGCCGCCGATTTGGCTTTGGCCTTCTTCGATGAAGGGTCCGCCTGCACCTGCTTTGCAGAAACCGAGGTCTTCATACGCTAGGATCTCGGCAATTGTGAAGCAATCGTGCACTTCCGCGACATCCACATCGGCAGGGTTGATCCCAGCCATCCGATACGCTTCGCCCGCAGCAATCTTCGCAGCTCTCAGTGAGGTCAGATCCGTCCGCTCATAGAGTCCAATCGTATCACTTGCTTGTCCAGATCCAATGATGTGCACTGGTTCATCAGTGAACTTCCGTGCAAGATCTGGCTTCGTCAGGATAAGACAACTGGCTCCATCCGTTATGAGAGAGCAATCATAAAGCTTGAGAGGCCAAGCCACCACTCTCGACGACAATGCCTTTTCTAGGGACACTTCTTTTTGCATGTGAGCCTTCGGATTCATGGTTCCATGGTGGTGATTCTTGACCGCCACAAGAGACATCTGCTCTTCGGTGGTGCCATACCGATGCATGTGCGCTGTAGCCACCATGGCGAATAATCCTGGGAAAGTCAAGCCATTCCATTGTTCAAATGGAAAGTCACAGGCCATTGCCAGATACTCGGTTACATCTGAGGTCGCTCGGTGAGTCATTTTCTCCACGCCGCCAACCATGACTACATCCGCTAGTCCTGAGAGAACAGCGAAAATCCCGCAACGAATGGCTGTGGCTGAAGACCCACAAGCACTCTCTGTCCGGAAAGCCTGCATAGGCAATAGACCAATCCAGTCGACTGCGGTTGGGCCTGCATGGCCCTGATGCTCAAAGGATTCGCCCATCATGCCTATGAACGCGGCTTTAATGTCTCGTCGAGGATTGAGGTTGGGGCATCTGTCCAAAGCTTCACTTGCTGCTTCCACGAAAAGCTCTCTGCCATAAAGGCCTTCTCGTTTGCCGAATCTTGATAAGCCAGCAGAAACAATGGAAACTAGTGGTTTCCTCATCCAAATAAGCCTCCACAAAGCACCTTCCTTTGTGTGGGAGAGCGAAAGGTATAGTCTGACCACCTATTTAAGCTATGTTTTTGACTCCTCAAGAAGTCGTGTTTCCATCTCGAGTTAATTTCCGGTACAGGTGCAAGCACAGGAGATATGTCAGCCCTATGGCCGGGGCTCCGCCAACGTACCAGGCGGGAACGCCCAAAATCGCACTGAAATTGATTGAAAAGTGGAGCAGCACAGAGACCATATAGAATCGAAATGGGCGCTTTGTTGATATTCCGTAGGAGACGATCGAGGTGCTTGCTGCATGGAAGAAAATTCCTGGAAGCCTGACAAGTAACGGAGCTTCGAGAACCAACACATATAAGAAAAACTCTGCGAGACCAAACCCCAATCCGACTAGAAAACCCATGATGAAAAGGGATCTTCTGGTTTCACCATGACGATAGACAAGTGGATAGGCCTTGGCGAATTCTTCGACGAAGGGGGTCACAATAGCTGTCGAACATATCTGAGCGAAGAAAATTGGCAAGATGAAACAGAGGACGTCAGAGAATCCAGCAACAAACAACGTGAACGGAACGCTCACCAGCATTCCAGAGAACAGAAAGAACAGCTTCTCAATTAAACCAGGAGTATGAAGCTCTATCTCAACCTTTCCCGTGGCTTCCTGCACAAAAAGACACCAGGGCAAGCTATGACAGAAAACCTTTTTTAGATTTCCATGCGGGTGCATCACCCTAGAAAGAGTCCTTACCCAAGGAACGACTCATTGGAAGCCCGAGCCACACAAGCCTAGTCGGGCATTTCTGGGAAAAGTATCTTCTTTGTATTCGCTCTGCAGTTGGGGCATTCTGACTCGTTTGGCTTGTAGATCGTGTTGCAATATGGGCATTCCAGGCGCAACATGTCATTGAAGTGGCGATCTACAACCTCTATCTTCCTTTTCTGCAGCTCCTTCCGGCTTTCAATCTTTGAGGAGGAGTGGGCGAACCAAAGCGCTGCAACTGTGATCCCTGTGAACATCAAGGCAAAAATGGCCACTATTGTCCAAGCCTCTGTTCCTGCCAACCTAATACCATCCACCAAGGCAGTTCTGCCAATGAAGTATGAACAGCACAAGCAAGAGTTCCCCGCAGTCCATGTTTGACCTCACTGGAAACATAGCGTTTATGAATCCTGCGTCTAGATTCATGATGGAAACTGCTGGCATCATGCCTCTACCTGATTTCAGTCTGACTGACTAACCGAATTCCCATCCGAGTGACGTTTTCCCGCTTTGTCGGGCAACTTCAGAGACAGGAGCAAGGCAGCTAGTGCGATCCCTGTGAACATATAGAATGCAACGTCCAACCCATAGAGATCACCGATAATCCCTGCAGCAAGCTGGGACACTGAGCCCAGACCGAACGACGTGAAGAAAAACACACCGTACACTGCACCCCGGTGACTGCGGGGTGAAAGGATTCCCGTCAACGAGTTTAGGGCAGGCTGATGTGCATAAAAGGAAAACCCGTAGGCGACAATGAAAACCGCTACACCCACCAGATGGACTGGCAGCAGCAATAGACCCACCAGACTCACTACGACCCCAAAAGAGGTTGCAATC
>CAYFWV010000032.1:0-18095 GCA_964346975.1 uncultured Candidatus Bathyarchaeia archaeon | reverse complement strand
GAACGTATCGGAAATATCCAGCATGCTGGAGGGATTGTTCATTGTCGCTGCAGCGCTCTTCATCATCAGCGCAGCTGCAGGCCGGTTCCTTGAGTCAGTTGAGCTGCTGAGACTTGATTTTGCTCTCGGACTATCTGTAGTTGCCACAGCTCTCAATGGAGGCCTCTCATGGATCTTGGCACGTACAGCGAGGATTAGAGGCTCTGCAGCTCTCGAAGGAGACGCCAAACATCTCCTTTCCGACGTGATCTCATCCGTCGGCGTGTGGATAGGCCTCCTCATTGCCCAAGTGACAAGGTGGAGCTTCATGGATCCACTGCTTGCTTGTGTGGTTGCCGCTTTTGTATCAAGGATCGGTGTCAGACAAGTACTTACCTCCTCACACCGCCTAATGGATCAGTCTTGCAAAGCAGAAGAGGAGAAGATCAGAGAGGTTCTAGCGCAACACAAATTCCGTTTCATCGATTTCCACAATGTGCGAACTCGACGCCACGGGAATCAAGTTTTCGCTGAGCTGCATCTTACCGTTGATGGTTCCTTGAGCGTAAGCGAAGCACATGATCTCACCGATCACTTGGAGGAAAGCTTGACTGATGAGCTGCCCAACATGAACCTGACGATTCACATCGAGCCGAATCCATGATGAAGCGCTGCAGGAGATGAACATGACAAGCCTGAGGTGAGGTCCGAATCCAAAAACCTTAATAGTGAACACATTTGTTACAATTTTCCATTAGAGGGTCACTAATGGTCTATTGTGCGAAGTGTGGATCAAAGAACGAGGATGATGTTGAATTCTGCGCCCAATGTGGAGCTTCCTTGAAGAAGCCAAGCAGTGAAAGGAGATATGCTGCTCGGAGAAAACGCCCAGAAGATGAATGCTTTGGTTTGCCGTACGGGGGGACGATTGCAGGTCTAGTCTTTGGGGCAATAATAATCCTCTGGGGTTTATCTCAGATTCCTGGACTCATGCCCGAAGGCTTCGAGCTTTGGTGGTTCATCATAATAATCCTCGGTGTACTCATCGTCGCAGGTGCCCTGTACAGATTAGGTCGCAGATAAAGAACGATACGTGTGACACGACTCCTCATACGTGAGTCAGTCACTCCCTTCTTCTCCATTGTCAAACTCGGCACCAACCCAAGGATTTCCTCACTCACGTCAATAACTCACACGCACAAGACAGAGAAAGCATTCGTAGTTCTGCAGAAGCAAATTTTTTAATGACTCAGATGCAATTAATCACGTGCAGAAACTAAAGGATATTGATCGCAGAATTTTATCCTTATTGACAAGGCATTCCAAAGCAAGCGATCGACAGATAGCAAGGGAAATTGGCGTTTCGCAACCCACTGTAACTCGAAGAAGAACGAAACTGGAAGAGTCGCTCATAAACACCTACACGATTGTGCCCGACTTCTTGAAACTTGGCTACCAAATCATGGCGTTCACCTTTGTCAAACTGAGATCCTATCCCGCAGCAGAGAAGGCAGAAGCACTCGTGGCGAAGGGAACAGCTTGGCTGAAGACATATCCGAATGTCATTTTTGCCGCTGACGGTGAAGGCCTGGGGAAAGATCTCATCATGGTGTCATTTCACAAGAACTACTCGGCATACAGTGATTTCATGAGGTCTTATGCAATGGAGTGGGGAGAGCTGATTTCCGATTTGGGCTCCTTCCTCGTTAGCTTAGGTTCAGGATTCAAGATCAGACCGTTTGATCTCAAGTACTTGGCCGAAGACGTGTGAGCTGTGAAGCCTGAGATCATACATCGGGTTGGTTGCAGCAGATTTCACTGCTCACCAGCACTGAACGATGACTTCCATCGTCATCAATGAATACCACTCGCGGAACGTGACTGCTACCAAGCAAGCGGCTAGCTATTCTCTGCCCTCAATCTCTGTTTAACTTGCCATGACTTGAGATAGTCGAGCGGGTTGAACCTAGAGACTGTGATGACTTTTATGTCCTCAGCCACTTCTATGCGTCGGCTAGGGATGAAGAAAAGCACACCGGTTCCGTCCGCCTTGAGTGTTTCATCGATTCGGCTAGCAACATAGTTGTCGCGTTCTTCCATTGTCTGCTGGTAGAGTTCGAAAGTCATCTGATCTGAGTCTGGAGAACTTAACATCGCCAGCCATGACTCAGATTCAGCAATCTGGATGCGGTCTTCGGTGGCCTCAAAAGTAGCTCCTCGATCCACCAGTTCCTTTGCGAGGGAATAGTTGTCCGAATCTACTGAAGCAAGATCAGCCAGACCGTCTTTTCCGCTCTTGAAGCTTCCATCCCTGTAGATTCTCTGAATTCTTCCCGCAAACACGAGAAGCTTTTCCTCAACATACTTCCAAAACTTGCGGGTCTCTTGGTTGAAGTCTTCAGGCAGAGACCCGGTGAGAACCTTGAATTCGCTGTGCGTGTACATTCTCGGAACGTAGAAGAGGGTTCGAGTCATAGATCATCCCATAGTAGCGACAGTGGTGCGCACGGTGGGGTAGCTGTCTGCAAAGCGTGACCTCTTAGGCTTGGCTGACACTAGCGGGTTTTCCTTGTGCTTTTTCCAGGTTTCCGCGCTTTGCTGCGGGAATGGTGATACTTCATCGCTTTCTTGGTCTTTGTCTCGATTTCCTTTGCTTTGCGCTTCAGTTGTTCCTGTTTGCGCCGCCTCAGCCAATAGTACACGTAGCCTACACCAGACATTTCTGTAGCTCCACCTAAGAGAGGGAAGAGAGCCTTCAAAAAAACTTTGCCTCAAGTGAGTATCCTGTACTTCGTCCTGCTGATGACACTATCCAAACACAAAATGCTCATCTCAAGAGTGTTGCAGAGCACGGGTGATCCTGAACTGAGTGTGCTACACCTCAGCAACTGGAACTCAGTCATCTCTGAGTGTTTCTCCACATTTAGGACACTGAACTCGCCCATGTTCAGCGAAGATGTCAACGCCACAGCCGAAGCATATGCAGACACTACAGCTTCGGCAGCGCCAGTTTGCTCCTTGAATTCTCTTGTCACAGAATACACAGCGTTTTGTTAGACACTCATTGGACATGGACTGGGGTTCTCTGAACTACTATTCAGGGCTTTGCGGCTAGGACACTGAAGATTCGGGGAGGCGCGTGAAACTGATGTAAGGAAGGTGGCCTATCTCCTACCTAGATGGGCGTTCGTGCCCTGTTTGCGATGAATGTAAAAGTGTGAAACATGAATAGTAGTGGTTGGTGCGTATCCAAAGCGAAAGAGGCTTCCGTAGAATGAATGCCGTGGAGATTTTGCAACAACTCATCAGGTTTCCGACGTTTCAAACCACACGAGACAAGGTTGCACCTGGAATGAAGGATTGTGCTGCGTTCCTATCAAATTGCCTTGAGAGCGCGGGCTTTGATGTCACGATTGATGACTTGTTCAATGTGACCGCGGAAAGAAGCTTCGACGGAAGCAAGTCATTCTTAATCAACACCCATTATGACACCGTCTCTCCAGCCCGACAATGGACTGAGGCTCTCAATCCCCTATCGACTGGAAAGAAACTGTCCGGACTCGGAGCATCCGATGCGAAAGGAGGCATTGCAGCTACTCTTCACGCGCTATCCCGAGTGAATGCGAGCAGATTTGCCAAGATCATCGTGCAGTTCATGAACTACGAAGATAACTCAATTGAATACAAGGGAACCCGATGGCTGGGAACCCCATATTTTCTCACCCATCACCCAGATTTCACAGCTGATTACGGCATCAATGTTGAGCCGACAGTGGTTGATGACAAGTGGACCGTAGGTATCGGATGCACTGGCAGGATATCCTTCACCGTCAAGACTCTAGGGAAGGAAGCGCATTCATCAAATCCCACCGAGGGAAAGAATGCCATATATGCCATGGCGAGAGTGATTGAAGCGATTCGGCAGATTCCCCCTGGACGATTTGAAACAGAGGATTCTCAAGCCGAGATGCCGATCAATGTAGCTATGATCAAGGGTGGAAGAGCGATAAACATCGTCCCTCAAGATTGCGAGATCACTTGTGAGCGACGAATCTTCCCCAACGAGAAACCTCAGGACGTGGCAGACACAATTCGTTTGTCACTCAACAAGCTAGAGAGAGTTGAAGCTCAACTCAACTTTAGTCCCCGAGTGCAATTGCCCTACCTGGTCACTAAGACCGCAGAAGTTGTCTCCTTGGCCACCGACTCCGTTATTCACACAGTCGGCTACGAACCGGATCGTCTCATTCAACGGGGAAGAACCGACTCAGTCTATCTGTATCATGACGCAGGAATCGAGACCGCCATTCTTGGTCCCGGACACAGAGGCCACTGTCCCGGTGAATACATCGATGTCGATCGCCTGCGGGAATTCTCTCAGATGCTGGGATTCAGCCTTGAAAACGAAACACGAATCTGATCACGCCTCTTCTTGCAAGCATAGAGCCAGACCAAGCTGCAAACCGGGTCCCATGCTGCTCAAGCGGAACTGGTGTGTAGGCACCTTCTCGATCGTGGCCCGTGACCCACTGACGAGGGATTTGGGAATTGCAGTTTCATCACGAGCGTTTTCTGTGGGTGCCATAGTGCCCTGGGCTGAAGCGGAAGTTGGCTGCGTCGTGACACAATCGTTTGTGAATGTGAGCTATGGTCCTGATGGACTGCAAATGCTCAGAGAAGGCCGGCAGCCCAAAATAATCGTGGAAAGATTGACGAGGCGAGACGAGGCAAGGGAATACAGACAAGTGGGTGTGCTTGACTCGGAAGGAAACATGGCTGCGTTTACAGGAAAAAACTGCCTGAAGTGGGCCGGCAGCAGGGTTGGCCGCAACTATCTTGCAATAGGGAATATTCTGGAAGGGAAGGAAGTTCTTGACAGGATGGGACGCAGATTCGAGTCAGCGAGAGATGATCTGGCGGGCAAGCTGGTTGCTGCTCTGGAAGGAGGTGAAGAGGCGGGAGGTGACGTACGAGGAAGACAATCAGCAGCTCTAGTAGCTGTGGGAAAACATGGAAGGCATGCTGGTCGCGGAGATAGACTTGTTGATCTTCGAGTCGACGACCATCCGCACCCGATCCCTGAGCTCAGACGTCTCTGGCAATTGAGTCGCGTCTATCGTCTGATTGATGAGAGCGAAGACCAGATCACGCGAGGGCGCATGGAAAACGCGCTGATCACCATAAGAAGGGCGCTCTCGATGAATAGTGACATTGACGATGCTCACATCAATCACGCAATCATCCTGCTGAACCTTGGCAGAACAGACGAAGCACTCTTGGAGTTCAAGGAAGCGATACGCATTAATCCAAAAGCGAAACGCCTGATACGGCGGCTCGCTCACTCCGGCATGATACATTGTGACAGGAAGTTTCTTGCTTACCTAGAGCTGTCCAAGGAGAACGAGCGAGTGTGACTGGATACTTTGAACTCGCCGCCAGCATCTATTTCCGTTCAGGCAATTGCGAGTAGGATCCATCAGACGCTCTGTAAACTGCTAGACGCGCAACAGTCTCCCAGTTATCTCCCTCTCTCCGTCTAATCTGCACGACGACAATTTCAGCTGACGGATCTGTCTTGCCTGCCCAGACAGTCAAGTTGAGATAGTCCCGTTCGTCAATACGGGAGGAAAAACGTCCCTTCGGTTGAGCCGACGTCAACTTCACCATCCTAGTATTTCACTATGCCTTATGTTTAAGGATTTTATCACTTTTTGGTTTTGGGGCGACAACCACGTGAGACCCTTCGCAGGTTGGAAAAAGCCTCATTGCCGCATACAACTGGCGTGTGCAACAGAACAGTTCTCACATGGCAAGAAGATGATAGATCCAATCCCCTGTTGCTGTTTCGTTTCGGGAAGCGTGCTCCTCCAGAGGCCATTCACATCAGCGTTCTCAGTCCACACAATTGTCAGACTCAAGGAGGTGTGAGGATTGAGATTCGCACCCCCCATCATCATGTCGATATCTACGATCTCGAGCAGATGGCAGGGCCTACGGATCTGAGGAAGGCTAGCTTCTATATCGTGTCAACTATGACATTAATCGCGACGGAGCAATCGACATCTTTGATTTAGTGATTGCTGCGAGACACTGCGGAGACAGCGGGCAACCTGATCCTCAATCTCTGGGCGCCCGTGCGTGTTCTAGATGGGAAGCTCAAGCGTCGTTTCACGTGTGAACAGATAGACCGTCGCTTCTTCTACCCAGTCCCAGTGCACCATTGCTTGCTGCACTCTTCTCACGAGCCTGAAACCAGTGCTTCTGATTGTGGCTATGAATGCGTCGCATCGTGCTGTGTTTCTGTAGTTCTCGATTGGCAAGTATACTGCGAGAATCCCGTTTGAGGTTAGAACTCTGTGAAACTCCTGAAGATAGGGCGCGGGCTCGTTGAGCTCCACGTCAAAGACGAGTATCATATCCGTTGAGTTCTCAGGGAGTGGTAGGTATGGTCCGCCATCGGTATCGATGCGAACGAGTTGAGGACGATGGTTGCTCTTGATCATGAGTTCATTTAATGCGTCCCGATCCTTGTCTAGAGCATACGCTTTCCCAGTTTCTGTAACGAGATCGGCAGCAGGTAATGAGTAGTTACCAATTCTGGCACCAAAGTCTAGAATCCGGAACCCCGGTTTCACACCAAGACGAACAAGCGCCCTGTGAGCCACCTGGTATAATTCCCTGTCACCTGCAGTCAACAGTCCAGCACCAGTTGTTCTTCAAACTCAATTGAGTGGAACGCTTAAATCAGTAGCGATGCTTGCATGCCCTCATTTTAGGCCCCCCTACCCGCGCATGTCAAGCAAATTGTCCCTGCAATCCGCCTCTAATTAACGGCGCACACAGACGCACGAATGACGCTTCAAAAGGTGTGGAGGTTTAATGAAAGAAGCTGGGGGAGCAGGCGTCGAACCCATCGAGAGTGGAGATATCCCGGCACACTCCCATCTTTTTCTGAAGATAGTTTAGATTTGGAGTTGGTTGTATCATGGATAGACAGTGGTGAGTACGCAAGCTCAACCAAACTCATCTAATTGGAAAATACGCGCAAAAGGGGCTAGGCTGCTTCATCTTCCCAGATAAGGAATTTCCGTCTCTCTGAAACCTCAAATCCTAGGGATTTGTATAGGCTTAGAGCTGGTTTGTTGTCAACATGAACTCTAAGTTTCGCTTGTCTACAGCCAGCAGCCCTAAGCTGCCTGAGTCCGAACAGCATCATTTCTCTTCCATGGCCTTGACCTCGCCTTGAAGGCGTCACTCCGACGTTACTAATTCTTCCCGCTTTTGGACTGAAGTTTAAGATGCCGATTCCATACCCGTCTAGATTAGCGAAATAGAATTTCTCCATTGAATAATACAGATCCAGCAAATTCTCAGGGAACTCGCTGAGTTGCTTAAGTATTCTTTCCATGACAACGTCTGCTGAACCTGAGAGAGACTCTCTTGCTGCTTCAATCCACTTGTTCATCTCCTCTCTCGGTGCTAATCTAAGTTCAAGATTTTTGGGCATGCCGAACTCTCGGTTCAGCGGAAGAGTCATCGTAAAGGAATCAGCAAGAACTTTGAAATCCATCTCAAGGAAGCTATCAACAGTGTTTTTTTCCTCTGATGAAATATCAACGGTGACGAGTTGCGCATCGTTTTCCAATGCTAGCTTCAATGACTGCGATGCAAAATTCTTCAGAACTCTGGCATGCTGACCTTTCTGAATCAGATTTATCACGGCTACTGGAGTTCCAATCGGAGCCAGCATCTGCAGTGGCTCCTTTCCTGCAGTTACTGTACCTATCGGTTTCGAGCCTTCCGCAAATACCCAGTAAGGCAGCTTCATCAACTCAGCCATTTCAGTGTATTTCGAGACCTGGGGCAAGAATGGCTTGACATCGGCATCAGCATGAGAATAGACCTTCAGCATGGAACTCCCTATCCTCAGATGGGAGAGTGTTTACTTAAGATTTTACCCATCAAGCGTGTGTACGAAAAGTGGGTCGGGAGAGATGTATACCTATACCATTGGGGAGATGTCACCCGATAAAGATCCCGCATTTCCCCTCTTTCTTTTGTCCATGCGATAAACCGTGCGCGCTTCCTTCAGCAACGAGGCAATCTTTTCCTTCACAGTTTCAACAGAGCAGCCTAGGACTTCGATCTTTGACATGTCTCCTTCGCCTAATCCTCTTTTCACTGCCTCGTGTATTAGAGGAATTTTGAGGGGGTTTATGCCCAAAACTGCGAAGCCCACTGCTTCGACGGCTACAGCGTCTCTGCCTACTACGAGAACGTTTGATTCGATTCGATTTGAATCAGGCGTTACGCTCAAGCTAGCATACGTGCCGTCTAACACGGCCAAGTCTATTCCGCCGACGGCTTCATAAATGTCTAGAATTGTGCTTTCAAGTTTTTTATGGTATTTCGCCCTCTTTTTGTCTGGAGTTAGGCCGAATAGATTCTTGATTACACTTCCTTTATCGTATGTTCGGAGGATGTGGGTGCTCACGAGGATGTTTGGTTTGAAGAGGATGTGAGATAGGCCTACGTTCTCCTCAGCGATTTTCACTTGTTTTATGTTTGTGTCTTCTGAGAGATTGAAGGGTATGACGTGGTTGGAGAAGAGCTGTTTCCATATTTGTAGTCTCTTGGTGCCTGTTCCGCGGTAATTGTCTGATTCTGTCAGGTAGATTGTCTTGGCTTTGTCGAAACCGTCTATTATTGCGTTTGTCACGTCTAATGTTGTGTGGTGTGCCGCTTTGGGGTCGAAAACTCCGACTTTGATGACGATTGAGCGGTCTTTTGTGTTTAAGTCGTTTATGCCGCCAATAAGATTGAGTGCTTGTTTGAATGCCTGTTTAGCGTCTTTGTCTATTTCGACCAGAGCTACTTGTGAAGTCATGTTGGTCACTTTTCTGCCATTAGTTTATATGCTTTGTATTAAGGATTGCACATTGCCACGTGATGAAGGATCATAGGTTGTTTGGACTGTTTTTACATGAAAATAAGTGCATTGTAAGCCCAATATCGACCCTTCAATGACCCATTACAACGGTCACATGCACCCATTTCAACTGTTTTCATTATCTTACCCTTGAGCGAATCCCGTTTTCTGTTCTTCTTCAAGTTTTCTTTCCTGTGAATGCTAGATTAATCTAGCAGGTGTGCGCAAGATTCCAGGTATTAATTGGCTGTTCATAATTCTTATTTGAACGGGTGGGTTAGTGAGAACCGTTTAGGTGAAGTACGTGCTTAGGCCAGAGAACGTGGAAGACTTTGCAGTGGATTTTGTGAAGAAGCGGAAGAAAGTGGCTAACGTTAATGTAGTTACGAAGGAGCGGAAACATGGAGCCTGGGTTGTGAGAGGCACCTGCCCCATCGATCTTCACGGGCATCCTTGGACCGAAAGCTTCGTGTTGATAATTGATACTAACGGGAAGATCAAGTCCTCGAATTTCAGGTTAATGTAGCGACTCCAGAGAAACGATCCCTCAGTGCTATTTAGCCCAACACTGAAGCTCCAACGCCGGCGAGCAAGCCGAGGAATATGGAAAAGGGCAACCCTGGAAACATGCCTTTTTTCTCAACCATTTTGAAAGAGAAGTAGGATCCAACTAGGACGCCCAACGTTGCGAACGCACAAGCGAGCAGACCAAAGCTGAGAAAAACACGGCTGACCAGCATGGAATAGAACGTTATGTCTCCAAGCCCAATGTGTATGTCTCTGAACGCGAAGCTTGCGCCAGGAAGATGTTCCAGCCCTTTGGCAGCGATCTTTCCCACGGGGCCTCGAAACACAGCAACGACATCATAGACAGCTAGGAGAACTAAAATGAACACGGCACTCAACAGAGGAATGTAAGATCCCAACAATGCTCCAGTAGCCCCACCGAACACAAGCACGATCATCTCGTAGAACCGGCCTTTCCACCAAATCACTTGTACAACCACAAACACGGTGGCCAAACCAGCCAGAGCAACAACTCCCGCAATCGGGATACCCAGCTCAAGCTGCAGAGTCGACTCTAAGACCACAAGAACAAGGTCAGCATAGAAGATCACCAAGGAAAAAGTGAGGACGGAAATGGCAAATCCCATGAGAACTCGTACGAACTTGTGCACACCATGCTTCAGCAACAGATAGATCAATGTAGCACCAGAACCTGCTGCTACAACAAAAATCACCCCATTTAGTAAAGGACCGTACCCGGATTCAGGGAGGATCAGCACCGGATCCAGTGGCACTTCCGAAGCCAAGACCAGAGAGGCACAGACAATGCTCACCAGCAAGCTTCCTAGAATCGGAAGAAGATATATGGGGGAAGACTTGAATTCCTCGTCAGTCATCACTGATTCTCCGGTGTCTTCAAACAGGAAGAACCTAGTGAATAACGTTTTCCCTGCAGAATTCCTGTCAAGCATGGTGGCACGGAGGATCGCATCTCAGTCTGAGCGCACAGCCGTTGCACAGGTTTCCTGGCAGGCGAACCTCGTCGGGAGAGCATAGATCCTCGGGAGACACTGTGTGAAATCGATGGACTGCTGAAAGATTTTATGACAGGTTGAAGAAGGATAGATCTGTATAGAATCTAGATAGATGGAGGTGAGGACACGTGGCTAAAGATCTGGTTTGTGGGATGGAAGTGGATGAAAAATCGGCGAAGTTTCAGACGGAGTATAGGGGAAAAACGTACTACTTCTGCGCTCCGAGCTGCAAGAAAGCCTTTGAGAGCAATCCGGGAAAATACCTCAAGAACTGAGGGGTGGCGATGCGTCAGATGGTGAATCGGTCACCAGTCTTCGGTGCTATGGCTCTGGACCCAAGTTCTTTCTTCACCCATTTAGCGAAGCGTTCGCAGTTGCCTTCTGCTCCGTGGACTGCGTAAACCTTGGGGCTCCCATCTAGACCCTTGATGACGTCTCGAAGTTGGCTTGCCCCACAATGGGAGGAGAAATCGAAGTGTTGGACTTGCGCTTTGACTTTCCGAACTTTGCCGTCAATGACACACATGCCTTTTTCCAGAAGCTGTCGACCTGGGGTTCCAGGAATCTGATAGCTCACGAGGAAAATCCCGTTCTTGGCCTTCTTGCCCAGAGTGGAAACGTAGAACGCGGCAGGTCCGCCTTGAAGCATTCCTGCCGGGGAGATTATCACTCCAGATCGCTTGGATGCAAGTCGACGATCTCGCCAGCCGTCGACCCAACTTGCCCCGTGGACCGCATCCAGAAACAGGCGTGGATCATGAAGAAACTGTGTGTTGTCCATCATTATCCGGTTTGCGGCACGGGCCATCCCGTCGATTGTGATTGGATATTCAAAATGGTGTGCTGCGAGAATACATGCCATTTCCTGGGATCGACCTATACTGAACGCAGGGACGAGAACCGTTCCTCCGGCTTCTACGACTTCAGTTATCTGAGCAACGAATCGCGCTTCTAATTCCAGTCGTTCAGTATGATTCTCGTCTGCATACGTGGTTTCCGTGATAATGGCGTCAAGCTTCCCGTAGTCAGTGTCTGCTCTCGATAAAAGCCGGGTTATAGACGTGTTGAAATCTCCAGTGTAGAGGATTCGCTTTCCTTCTGCCTCGATGAGAATTTGAGCGCTTCCCGGAATGTGTCCAGCATCAAGGAACTGGAAGGAGAGGTCTCCAACAGTCAGGGTCTTTCGGTAGCCAAGATGCATCGAGTTCTGCATCATGTATTTTAGCTCAAGATACTCGAATGGGAGATAGTAGCCTGAAAGATGGATCAGATCTTTGATGAGGATCTGAGTCAGTTCAAGTGTCAGGCGGGTTGCGTACAGAGGCCGTTTGTCTTGTATGTAGAAAATGGGAAGCACGCCTGAATGATCAAGATGACAATGGGTCAGGACAGCGGCGTCAACGTCCTTTGGGGCAACGTGCATGGGAAAGCCAGGAGGACGTCCCATCATGACTCCATAGTCAAGTAAAACTTGAGTCTTTTCGGTCTTCACTGAGATGCCGATTCGGCCGACTTCGCGGGCGCCACCTAAAAACCTAATCTCTAATGGAAATGGTATCACCTTTACACGATGTGCTTGACGCCAATCAACGTGCAGCCGTCCTCAAGACCACTGTGGATCGCCCTGCAATGCTTTCCGAAGAGTCTTGACAATGTGATTGACATCTTCCTTGCTGCTTATCGCTTCTACTCGCAGAAAAGTTATTGATAAACCTTTTCGCGTTAGACGCTGGCATACTTCGGAGATTCTTCCCATCCACACCTCTGACGCTTCCACCAAGACCACTCTCTTGAACGCAGAGGATTCAATGTAGTTCCGAACCTGCTCCGCTACGTAATGGATAGTTTCAAGATCGACGGGTTCAGCAATCTCATGTTGGGAGAGGGGATAGATCTCACTGAGTTCAAGAGGGATCACCCCGAACGGGGCTGCGTACACGCAGACTTCGATGGTTTCCTGTTTGTCCGGAAACTCGCTCTGAATTTGGTGTAGCAGGTTTTTGATCATCTTGTCCTTGTGAAATGGTCGTCTCCGAGGTTGCGGAAGAAGGAGAAGCGTGTCAGTTCCCTGTCTCGCGGAGTGTCTCTCGGTGAACAGTCGTCTATACCGCACGATCTCCGGTCGTGTCAATCCGAGACTGGAGAAGAAGAAGAGACCCTTTGGCCTTGTCGCTGGGCTGTGGCGTTCGATGTAATCCGCGTGTTTCTTGAGCAGTTTCACTGCTTGAAGCAGAGCGGGATGCGTGTGAGCTCTGCTCTCGAGATGCTCCCAGAGCCGCCCCTCAACTATCCGTTGCTTCACTCGCTTCATCTCCTCGAAACTCGTATAGAGATTATGGTTGGCCAAGGCTTGGTGCTTCTCCTCGCAAGGCAGAGCGTCAAGATCCCGTGGTTCGTATTTCATGCAGGTGGGACAGGAACAAGGGAAGTAATCGAGTTCTCTCAGTTTGCGTGTCCCATATTCAGTCATGTAGCGATCTTGCTTGGCGTAGATAGCGTAGGCGGCGGAATCAAAGAGGTCGCAACCCAGCGCCACTGCGAGAGCAAACATGAACGGATGGCCGGCGCCAAACAGATGGAAAGGCCGATTGAGAGGGATATTCATTTTCGCAGTGAGAATCATGTTCACCAAGGTGTCAAAGAGATACTGCTCCATAATCGGAGTCGGGCTGCCTAACGCATGGATGTCAAACGGCATGCGTCCGACATTCCTGGCTGAATGGGCCACCAAGTCCAGATATTGGCCGCCCTGAATCGGGCCAACCCATAGGATGTCGCTTCTGGTTTTGATTCTTGCCAGATCTTTGGCTCGCTTCAAGGTTTCATCAACCGTCCGCTCTGAGTGCTGCTTCTTCATCCTGAACCTTGTTGGAATGTCGAGTATGGTGGCAATGTCCGTGCCAATTTGCTCTTGGAAGTGCACGATCTCAATTGGAGAGACATTGATTTCACCGTACTCCAGGATTTGATATGCCCCGGAATCTGTCATGACCACTCCATCGAAATCGAGGAATCGATGTACGCCCAGTTCAACTGGTGTTTCAGCACTCTGTTTCCTCAAGATGTAAGCGTTCGTGATCACAGCTTCGCAGCCAAACTGTTCCCTGAGGATTCTCGGAGGAATCGTCTGACGACCTGGATTTATCACTGGAAGCAACGTCGGTGTCTCGATCGTCCCGCTCTTAGTCTTCAGTCTGCCGATCCTTCCAAGTAGATCCTTGCACCGTACGTCAAAACTCATCGATTCTTCCGCAGACACCTTTTAATAACCAACTATATTTCTTTATTCTCCAGGCAGGACGATCATGGTCTGCGTTATATCTATGCGAAACAAGCCGAGGCTGAAGGATCCAGTCTTGATTGAAGGCTTACCAGGCATTGGCTTTGTCGCAAACATAGCCGCCTTGCACCTAATCCGAGAGCTAAACGCACAGTTGTTCGCAGAAGTCAGCTGCTCTTCATTTCAGGACTTCGCTGTAACGGTTGAAGGCGGACAAACCCGTCATCCAATCAACGAGCTCTACTACTCTAAAGGAACCCGAGGAGAACGCGATCTGATAATTCTATACGGAAATACGCAGGCCTTGACATCAACTGGACAGTACGAGCTTTGTGGACGGATTCTGGATGTTTCCAAAGAACTCGGCTGCAATTCTATCATAACCCTCGGTGGCTTGAAGCGAGAGCAGCAGGTGGAGCAGACAAGACTGCACTTCGCTGCCACAGACCCTGAGACGGCGACGCAACTGACGGCACTGGGAGCAGAGATCATCAAAGGCCATATCTTCGGAGTTGCTGGTCTCCTGGTCGGAATCGGCCGACTGCGAGGGTTCAGAGGGTTTTGCCTCCTTGCTGAGACACTCGGGCTCTATCCAGACGTTGAGGCGGCCCAGAGAGTGTTGACTGTAGTCGATCAGATGCTGAACCTTCAAGTGAATCTTTCACACCTGGAGGACACTGCAGAGGTGACTCACAAACTTCTCAAGAACTTCGGTCTCCTCGACCAATCACAAGATGAGAGAAAAAAAGAGTCTGAGTTTCGATGGTTCATCTAGGTCTTTGCTTCGCTTGAAAACTGTGCGAATACTTTCTCCACCCGCTCAGCGGCAGGCCCAGTCCCTTCCACAACCCCATTCTCAGTTACTTTGATTTTCTCCATAACCCAAATGAAGCCTTTGTCTTCGTAAACCTTGACCATGGTGGGAAACACCTTCTCCAACCGATCGCCTAGAGCTTTCAGATTGAAGGGTTTCTCAATGGCAAACAGCTTTGCCACAACGTGGCCATTCAAGACAATCTTGTGAAAAGTCTGGCCTTTCTCGTCCTTTACTTCTGACAAACAGAGACTCATGTTGTCTGGACTCATCCCAGTGAGAGTGCCAGTATATGAAACTCCATCAACAGTCGTCACTTTCACTGGTTTGTCGACCAGCGTAGCGACTTCACCAAAAAACCTTCTTTGCGCTGCAGACAAGCTTCTTTACCTTCTTCTTATCACCGTCTTATTATAGAGCTGAGGCTTTTTAGCATTTTCATGATGGGAAGAATGGTTCACGTTCGTGTCTCTGAGTGTGCCTCTGTTTGCTTTTCGTGGCTGAGTAACACCCTGGTGTTGGACGGCACATCTCGGCGGATCAAAGTCTCAGGTCCAATCCAGCAGGCTTGTCCCACTTTTATTCCCGGCATCAACGATGCGTTGATTCCTGTCTTGACGTGGTCCCCCATCACCACCCCAAGCTTTCTTCTTCCAGTGTCTACAATCTGGTGCTTCACTTTCATCTTGATCGTTTTGCCATCGAAGCGATAGTTGGCGATTGTTGTTCCAGCACCCAGGTTGCAGTTTTCCCCTACAATACTGTCGCCGACGTAGGAAAGGTGTCCAATGTGAGTGCTGTCCATCACTATTGAATTCTTTATTTCACAGGCGTGTCCAATTCGCACTTTTTGTCCGATACTCGTGTGAGGGCGGATGAAGCAGTTTGGCCCGATGTCACTGTTTCTTCCGATGAAGGCCGGTCCTTCGATGTACGATCCAGATCGGATTCTTGCTCCTTCTTCGACAATGATGGGGCCTATCAGGTTGGTGCCGTTCTCGATGTGTCCACGTGTCCTGGGTTTAACCTTCTGCAACACCCACGCGTTTGCGGGCAGCAGGTCCCACAGTAGTCCCACATCGAGTGTTTCGCTTCTCTCGAGACTTGCTGCAGCAATGCTATTTCCTTCCCGGAGAAGAAGGGAGAGTGAATCAGTGATCTCCAATTCACCTCTTGGGCTTGGCTTCGTGTGTCGGATGGCCTCAAAGATCTTGCTGGATAGAACATATACGCCTGCATTTGCGAGGTCAGATGTAGCGTCAGTTCTGGAGGGTTTTTCAGTTATGCTTTTGACCCACGAGTTCTCGAGTTCTACTATGCCATAGTGCTCTGGATTGTCAACTGGTACAACGGCCATTGTGATCGTGGGCTGCTTCTTTTCGTGGATCGTGAGAACCCGTGTTATGACGTCGGATGTCGTCAACCAGTCTCCATAGGTGAGCAGGAAGGACTCGTCCTCGGTAGAGGATTCCACACAGCCTGTGGCATCCGCTGTTCCCCTGAGTTCTTCTTGAACGACAAAGTTGATGTCCATCCCGAATGTTGTTCCGTCCCCGATGTGCTGCTTTAGAGCGTCTGCCAAATAGTTGACAACGATGATGACGTCTTTGATGCCTGCGTTCTTCAGAGTACTCAGTGCGTGCTCGATGATTGGTTTGCCACCAATCGGGATGAGATGTTTTGGACGCGACAGTGTGACGGGATGTAAACGAGTACCCTTTCCTGCAGCCAGTATCACCGCTTTCATGTCTTAGCCTCCTCTACTAGTCTCAGAACTGCTTTTACAGCCTTCTGTAGCATCTGCTTGGCGGTTCTTGCTGTCTCTCCTTCCACTGTTATCCGTATCAAGGGCTCAGTTCCTGAAGGCCTCAGCAGAAGCCACGCTGCAGGCAGAACGAAGCGTAGACCGTCCAGTGTGGACTGGTCCTTGATGTCAGGGAAGATCTTGGGAAACGTCTCGCTAGCCTTTTGCAGAACCGCAGCTTTCGCGGAGTTGCTGCATTGAATGTTCTCTCTGAATATTGGGTATGTTGGAGCCGTTGACACAAATTCTGACAGGCTTTGCTCAGTCTCTTCGAGCGCCTGAAGCAGCAGTATTGATGAGAGCATTCCATCAGGACAGTAGTGATAGTCTGGATGAATCCATGCACCACAAGGCTCTCCACCAAAGGCAGCTTTGCTCCTTCTTACTGCCTCTGTGATACTCACATCTCCCACCTTTGTGCGAATGACTTTCCCTCCTTTCGCCTCCACCATTCGCTCCACACACATGGAAGCCTCAACATGTGTAACAACTGTCTTGTTCTTTCGCTTGGACACAACATGGGATGCATAGGCTGCGAAGCTTTGATCAGGGGGCGTCACGCGTCCTTTTTCGTCCACGGTGACCAGTCTATCTCCGTCACCGTCGTATGCGATGCCAGCATCTGCTCCCAGGCTCCGAACCATCTTACATAGCGCTTTCAATGACTCTTGGTCAGGTTCAGGTCCTCTCCCAGGGAAATGTCCATCTGGCTGCGAATTAACTGTCACCACGTGACACCCTGTGTCTAGAAATATCCGGGGTGCGAGCAGTCCAGTGGTGCCATTGCCTGGATCTAAGATCAGTTTCCAGGGTTTTCTGAGTCTGACTGCTCGAATCATCTCCAGGTACTGAGGAGTTTCGTCTATGTCAATCGTTTTACCCACGTCACGCCATTCTGCAAGCTTGAACTGCTTCTTCGAAATCAAACGTTCTACCTGAGTTTGCTGAGCATGATTGAAGGCCGTGGTATTGGGATTGTAGAGTTTTATTCCATTATACTCAGGCGTGTTGTGACTGGCGGTTATCATCACTCCAGCATCTACTCCGGTCTTGCCCGTGAGATAGGCCAAGACAGGAGTCGGAACCAAGCCTTGTTGAAGAACGTCCGCTCCGCATGCGGTTATTCCAGCAACCAAGCCATATTGTAACATTGGAGATGTTGTGCGGCTATCGATGGCCACTAGGATCTTTGTGGCTTTTGTGGATGTTGCGAGGGCTTGACCGACCTGTACAGCAAGTTGAGGGGTGATTTTCAGATTAGCGACATCTCGTATGCCACTAGTCCCGAAGAGTTTACTCAAGGTTACGTCCCACATGCATCTGTGTTGCGCAGTATTCTCTAGTTCATGCGAAATCGTTTAAGATTGTTGCCATCATTTTTGTTCCGTTGATGAATCCGTCCACTGTCAAGTTCTCATTGGGAGCGTGAGTTCTAGCGCCTGCATGACTACACCCTGCAGACACAACAGGGCAATTGAGCCAGTTCCGAAACAGATGCATAGGTCCAGAAGCTGCACTCGTTGGGTAGACAACGACTTCTTTTCCGTAGACTTTTCCAGCAGCCGCGACGACAACTTGAACCAGTGTTTCCTCTGGCGGAGTTTTCGCTGGTTCTGTTGAACCATATCTCAGGACTTCGATGTCACCGAAACCTCTCTTTCTCAGGTGGCTCACAAGTTTTCCGAAGATTTCATCGGGCATCTGGTTGGGCACCAGTCTGAAATCAAGCTTCACCAAAGCTTCTTTTG
>CAYFWV010000031.1:0-30042 GCA_964346975.1 uncultured Candidatus Bathyarchaeia archaeon | reverse complement strand
GCTGTGACGAACTGGCCTCTCATCGTGACTCCTGAAACGACAGTGTGGTATGGGAATTCGAGTTTTCCCTTGACCAGCGCCACCTATAATGGATCAGGATTCAGTTCTCTCCATGTTCTGACGCGTGTGTTATGGGCGGGACCTGGGTCATCCTGTGAAGTCCAAGTTAGAGGAATCATCTGGGATCACTCTCACGTGGATTCAAGATGGGCAGTGGCTTATTCCGTGCTCATGGACGAAGCCTCAGATCGAGACTATCTGTCAGTGACCATCCCTGTGCCAAGCGAAACCTTCTACTTTCAAGTGAATCTCCTGTCAGGAGACGCCAACATCTTTCTAAGCTTCTACCTAAGCCAGACCTAGCGAACCCAACGTCCGCGTTCCCCCTTTTCAGGGTTGAAGCTGAGGAAGCTGATCCATCCTACAATCCAGACTATGACTCGGACACTGATGGAGACATCGACACATTCGACATCGACAACTGCCATCGACCATGGAGCAATTGTACCTGTAGAGGAACGATGGACTGATTTGACTGCATACGTCAACACAGAAATGAACCTACTCTGCAGAGAAGCACCTCATCTCTCGATCTTTGGGATCACAAAATTCAGCTAGAACCGAAAACTCACGATACTCATTCCGGACGCCGCCGTAGATACACGTTCCACGGTGTTTTCACCAGCTCATTATCGCCTTAAGCCAGAACCATCATCGACTCTCTGCATCGTATTCGACATTGATATATACATCGAGTAGGAGATAAGGAGATTATGACGTTGCTCCTTGCCTGCCACCAGTTGTCACTTTCTCCAGTCAAGACAGAGAACCTGAGCCACATTACAAGGATTATCAATAGTTCACACGCCTACTTGGATATCTTTCCCGAATATACCATGGGTGTACCAGCGGGTGGTCTTACCCGAAGATTCGTTGAGGAGAATGCTGAACCATTACACGGTAGCTTCGTTGGCAAGATCCTCGATGCTACTCTGCAGAGAAAAAGCGCCGCAGTCTTCACAGCGTTTCTCAAGGAAAACCATGCCATCTACAACGCTGCAATTCTGGCCGAGCAAGGAAGAATCCGATCAGTCTACAAGAAGATCCATCTCTTCGATGCGTACGGATACCGAGAGTCAGAGCTGTTTGCGCCTGGACGACAACTTGCCGTACGAGAAGTCAAAGATTTCAAAATTGGCTTGGCTATCTGCTTTGACCTAAGATTTCCAGAGCTGTTTCGTTCAATGGCCTATAAGGGAGCTGATCTCTTCGTTGTACCTTCAGGCTGGTACAAGGGCAACCATAAACTTGAGCAATGGCGAATTCTTGTAATGGCCAGAGCCCATGAGAACACAGCATATCTTGCAGCTGTTGATCAGACAAACCCGCTCTTTGTGGGACACACCATGATGGCATCCCCTCTGGGATACGCTCTTAAAGAGACGGGGGAGGAGCAGGCAAGCTTCACAGTGGAATTGGATAGAAAAGATGTCATTGAGGCTAGAAAGTCTGTGCCAGTGCTGAGCCTGTCAAGACCTGAACTGTACAGAGCGTTCAACACCATCTCGCACTACCAGGACTAGCCGGTCTTCATCAACCAATCACCTGGAGAGCGCTGCGTCAATCGCCGCCTCGCCCGCTCGCTGAAACTAGGTTTGGGTGTGACCACTTGTGATGTGATGCATTCCACAATTGTCCCACCCATCATTGCAGATGTGAGATTTGCAGTACTAATCCTGGATTCATAACTCACTTATCTCTAGTTGTCATTGAGTGGTTTCTGGTGACATGATGAATTCAGAGATTGAAGAACAGCAAAGGCTTGCTTCTCAATTCAAAGATCAACTATCATCCATGGAAGAAGAAGAGCGAAGGTTGAACGAGAGGATCATGTTGCTGGAGGCAAAACTCGTAGTTCAAGAGTTGCAGAGCAAGGTGAAAGTCAAGCGTGACGTCATCACCCAGCTTCAGAACAGAATAAGCGAGCTCGAAGCAAAACTGGAACAAACAGATGAGATGATTGCTCCTCAGCAGGAACCATCTCAACGAGTGCACTTCTAATCGAAGCCCAGCACATTCAGCCTCTTGTGCGACAGCCATCGCTGCCTGCTGAGTCTCAGGTATGCTCGCACGGTGTCGTGGTAGACTAGAAAGAGAGGACGCCATCTGCGTCTAGTACTCGATCGTTAAGAGTAGATGCTCCCACAATCTTCGCCTGTTCCATCAAATCCTGCTTATTCACGCCGAATAGCGTGCAAGAATGGTCACAGACTTCCAACACCACTCCGGAACGTACCGCTTGGTCGATTATCTGGGTGAGAGGTGGGTACCCCTCCAGAGCTATCTTTTCTAACTTCCCTTTCCTCATGAGAGACACCCCTTCGAGGAAGAAGTATATCGTGGCTTGTGCTCCTGCTGCTGCAGCGTCAATCGCCAGAATAAAGGGAGCATAGACCCGCTCTGGAGTCTCGCAGCCACGTGTTTGGACATACAACAGTCTCTTTCCCTGCACTTTCTCACTCTCGCGTACTATTGTATTGCAATTGCGATGAATTATTAAAGAGATATCTATTCTTTAGGAATTCGAGAGGTTCACAGAGCGTGGAACTATGAAAATCCTGTTCATAGAGCCTCCAAAAGACTGTTGGTTTGTTACGGGTGAATACATTCCTCCGCCTTTCGGAATCTTGGTTCTAGCTGGCTACTTGGAGTCCAGAAACAAGAGTGTGGACATCCAAGTGATCGATTGCCAGGCAGAGAAGCTCGACTGGAAATCTCTTGAAGAGCATATCCGCTCTGCAGAACCAGACATTGTCGCCCCAAGCGGCCTCGGAACCTGTAACGCGTTCACTGTACTGAGAACGGTGGAGTTGGCGAAACAAGTGAACCCGTCTATTACAACGGTGGTGGGTGGGCAACACTTCACAGCCCTCGCCACTGAAAGCCTCACTGAATATCAGGACATTGACATTGTTGTTCGTGGGGAAGGCGAACAAACGATTGTTGATCTAACAAACGCTCTGGAAAATAGGAAACCTCTCTCAACGGTGAACGGAATTTCTTTCCGACACAACGGAGAAGTTGTCCACACCGTCGATAGACCGCTTCTGTGCGACCTGGACTCGCTACCTTTACCGGGCTACCATTTTGTCAAACAACACATGAAAACCTACTACTTCACGCTCATGACCGGAAAAGACACTCCTTTTGCAATCATCGAGGGATCACGAGGGTGCCGAAATAACTGCACGTACTGTTCACAATGGCGGTTCTGGAGACAGACCCACAGATCGAAATCACCCAAACGTATTGCTGACGAGTTCGAGTGTCTCAATCGAGAATATGGCAGCAAATTCATCTGGTTGACTGATGATAACTTTGGTCTGAACGGAAGAATCTCCAAGTTGTGCGATGAACTCAATCATAGAAAGATCGGGGATGATGTGACTTGGTTCCTGCAAGCGAGGGGCGATGACATAGTCAGACAGAAGGAAATTCTACCTAAAATGCGCAAAGCTGGGAATATTTGGATGCTGGTTGGCTTCGAGAGCCCGAACCAAGAGACCCTGCAGAAATTTCATAGAACAGGAGTAACCAAAGCAAAAGCAAAAGAAGCGGTAGATCTGTTAAAAGAGAACGAAATCCTCTGTCAGGGCACATTCATCATCGGGGAACGAGGAGACTCACATGAATCCATTAAGCAGCTTCGGCAACACGTTGACTGGCTGGATCCTGATCTAGCGACATTCATGGCTTTGACGCCATTTCCAGGGACAGACATCTACGAGACAGCGGTACGCAACGGTTGGATTGAGGATATGAACTGGAGTGTCTACGACATGATTCACGCAACGATGTCTACCGAGCACCTAACGCGCGAAGAGGTTCAACAAGAGCTCTATGAGTGCTATCGAAGCTTCTTCGGTTCGTGGAACCGGCGCTACGCCGGAATGTTCTCGAGGAATAGAATCATGCGAAGGACCTATCAGTATCTCGCTCGTCAAGCTATCCTGGCAACTCTGCGAAGTCTATTCTAGAATGGAGGAGCAGACAGCATGAGAGAGCTTTCAAACAGAGTTCCCAGCCTAAGATGGGCTACTGTCGGGGCATACAGTATCATTTTTGCTTCAGTTCCTATCGTAACATTTTCTGCTGGGAGATTCCTAGACAGCGTATTCCTGTTTCCAGAGTTTCCTCCTTTTCCAGCCAATCTCGCTGCAGGACTCAGCATCTTTCTCTTCGGCTTAACCGTAGGGATCAAATCGACCCGCACACTATACTACAAAGGACGAGGTCTTCCTTGGGGTCAGGTCAAGAAGCAAGATCAATCTACACGATTGGTTACGACGGGTCTCTATGGGTGTTGTCGACACCCGATGACGCTAGGGTACTCATTGCTTCCATGTGGAATGGGCCTGCTAATGAAATCGCTGTCTACGACATTTCTAATCCCAGCGGCTATCTTCGTGGTAATGACAATCTGGTTAAGAGTGTGGGAAGAGCCAAGCTTGGAACATAGATTTGGACAAAGTTATCGAGAGTACAAACGTCAAACACCATTTCTGGTTCCTCGATTTAAACCAATGATAGTTGATCTAGTAACACCACTTCATATCTTTCGCCACAAAGACAAGGACGTTCTTGAAGAGGAAACAACCAGCTCTGAAAAGTGAGATCATGTGCGTGAAATGGTCTCAATTGAGATAAAGCTTTTCTTTGTCACAGATCTTAACCATTTGGAGAGAGCCAAGGAGGGATCAGATTGCCACACGTGGTCCTAAATGGAGACATTCAGTTCAGCCAGGCTTTCCGAAGTTTGGAGCCTTCCATCATCAAGTATGGAGACATCATCCTGAAGACTTCAAACAAGTATATCGATAGTGAAGGGAAATCATTCCTGGTCGGAGCACTGGCAATCGAACAACATGACCAGACTAGTTTCCTTGCGTTGATCAGCAAGCGAGAAGATGGTCTCGTGGTAAGAATCTATCCAGGATGCAATGTTGAGAAGACTGATGGAGTAAAGAGGATTCTGGCTGAGATCGCCAAGCAATTAATGAACAGTTTCCCACAGCTGAAACTGGGAAAGACCAATCTTCAGGAATTTCTCAGCAGCTAATACCCCTGTGCGCGCGCATATCTTGAAATATGTGTGCAGCAGGTCAGCTGTCTCTCACCTACTCAAGCTAGCCAGAGATTCTAGAAGATATTAACAAGAGAGTTGTTAACGATTTGAAGCACGTGTTCGAGGACAAGATATTCCCCGTATGAAAACGATCATAGGTACACAGTATCCGTCGCACTCCTCTTTGGAATGATACGCACTCTTCTTGTAGATGTCAAATTTGGCTGGGTTTCCTGAACCACAATTGTCCTCGAAAACCGAGATGCATCTGGGAATGCACTTTGCAGGATCAATGTCACATAATAGCTGCCTGTTTTTCACTGCACTGGTTTCTCCAGCAGAATCAAATGTGTTCCCCAGTCTTCTTTGGAAACCCATTCAACAGAGTACAAGGTTTTCTCAAACCTCGTTTCATACGTGCATACAATTGCTGGATTATCCTTCTCCATAGCCAACGAAACATGATGAGAAAAATGTGAGAGAAAACTATCAGCAGTAGTTCCATAAATCGTGAAGGCTCTTACCCATCCAACCGGCTGATGTCTGAAGTGTCCAAACGAAAAGGAATCAAACTTGCCCTTTCTGAAGGCTACGTGAAACCCGTTTGATTCACCAACCGTCTTGAAGCCTGCGAGAGTGCTGTCCAAAGCTTTCCAATCGTAGACGAGAACCTTAGGATTGATCTCAGGGTTGTCCCGTACTAGCTCGTAAACCTCCGCAGGGCTTGATTCTCTCACGGTAGAAAAGCTTCTTTTCGCAGGAACAGACGTTGGGTTCGCATGCCAGGCCACTCCCATCGTAGCGAATTTCACAAACCCGGTTTTCGCAGCTAGCTGGAGTGAAATGAGATTGTCAACTCCAGTGGTGTAACGCAGTCTCTGAACCTTGAGGCCTCCGGCTTCATCAATGATGTGCTTTGTGAGCTTGTTCGCGAAACCTCTTCCTCGGTAGTCGGGATGAATTCTCAACCCTTCCATCCAACCTGTCTGACCCTCTTCAACGAGTCGCAAGTTACCAAGGCCCACTATGTGATGGTCCACCTCTATTCCATAAGTGTGGGAGTTTTGATCCTGCAGCCACGCTTTTATCACGTAGGGAAGATAATCATGGCCTTCCCACACGTGACGTGAGATCTCCAATATGTCTTCGATGTCAGATTCCTGAACTTTCCTTAGTCTTGGATGCACGGGAGCAAATCCTCCAGGTTTGTCTGTTTGCCTCTCGGAACAGGTGAGGTAGACCGAAGCCTGCGACCCTGCAAGACATCGATGAGAGCATCAACTCTGTGCAGCCTATTACGCGTGTTGCGTTGAGGATAGAACAAGCCTTTTCGAAATCATGTCAACTTCCACAATTCCACAGTGTTTAATTCTCTTCTCGGCACCCAATGCATTTCTCAACACCAGCTCTTGCTCTTCTCTCTTAGCGTAGACCACATTCCGGTAGATGATGTCTTTGTGAAGAAAGGCCGTGAGTTCGCACATTTCCGGACCCTCAGTTAAGAAGCCAGAACTGGCTTAAATCTTGATGCACGTGGACCGTCCTGAACCTCATCTTTATTCAGAATACTAACACTTTCTTCATAACGATTATTGCTTCTCCTGCTCACAACCTTCCATAGTAGAGCTCACTCTGCGGGTATCAACCTGTGTCAACAATGCTTGTCAGCAAGATCGCATCCATACCTCTGATGGTTTGTATCCTAGCCTCAGCTTTCCCAATGATTGCTTCGAGCATCGTTTATGAGAGGAACTGGACATACACGTATGTCAACGAACCTCCCTACGGGAATTGGACCTTTTCACCTAGACCAACCAGTCCAATTAGGATCAATTCATCTCAAATTCAGGTTGGTGCCAATTGGACCTATATGTATACGCTAACTGCAAACTCCCGCTACCACATTTACTGCTACGGAGATTGGATAAGCGAAGGCTCCGAAGCCCAGACGGACTACGACGTATATGTCTACAATCCCCTAGGCATCATGGAAGGATACCATACTGAAGCTGCTGGATTACCTGAGCATTTGGGAACAAACGTTGAGGAACCTTTCTTCACACCCACCCTTTCCGGGAACTATAGCTTCGTCGTCAGAAATGATCCCAGAGAAAGTGAAGCCGCGGATGCCGCCACAATCATGGCCATTGAACACGTCGAAACCAACACTTGGCATGGTCACCTCATCGAAGGCAAGCAGGGGTCTACGCCCACTGAGAACACAAGCTGGGCCTGCGAATTCATTTCCAACAGTAACCGCATTGAAATTCAGATTCACGTGCCAGACACTCTTGACATGTACGAAGCGAGACTGTACCTGATGGCAAATCCGTCAATCAATAAAGGACAGGTTCTGAACGGAGTTCCCCTCGCCTGGGAACCTGGATTGTTCGGAGAAACTAGTGCTTCACTAGGAGGGTACAACCTAATGAGTGAAGGCTTCAGAGGAAACGCCTACGCAAGCTGTGAGTTCTTTGGACACGACATGCTGATAAACTACTCAGCACCCTACTCCGCTGAAAGCCTATATCACCTCGTCCTAATTGGTGAATCAGGCACTGGAAACGTCAGCTTCAGAATAAAAACAAACTTTGGCAATTCAATCCTACAGCATACAGCTCCAGCTCGAGTGTACCCACACAACGACACTGAGATCATCGCCACATCAAGTGAGTCCAGAATCCAAGAAGCCTATCTACACTACGCACTAGACAATCGAGTCAACTTCACAACCATTCAGATGGAAACATCAAACAACACGTGCAACGCCACCATTCCTGGTCAAGAAGTTGGAACAACAGTGTTCTACAACCTGGAGGCTTTTGACGGGCTGGACAATCTGATGTTTGTCAATGGAAGCTTTAGAGTCAAGTATCCAACTACTGTGAACTTCACCCTAGCATCAGAGACAGTGACCCTCGGAGAGAACATATCCGCACACGGCATTGTGAAGCCACCATCTGAAATTGAACCTGCAAGTGTGATATTCATTCTCACATCTTCAAACGGATCCACCCTGCAGCAGCATGCTCTCGTCGAGAGTAATGGCAGCTTTTCGATCAGCATGAGACCGTTTCTTCTAGGTTCATGGAGAATTCAAGCTCACTTCCCAGGTGATCAACTGAGGTATGAATCCATCACTGAAACACAGGAGTTCATCGTCACCGAGCTTTCTTTCGTCGCACGATACTCAATCTACATTGCAGGAGCTGGCGTTGGGATAGCAGTCTTGACAACGTTCATTCTCATTCTAGTCCGGAGAAGACAGAACTAGAAACACCCTGATCCCTCCAGCTATCAGCTGTCTAGAACAAGCTGGCGAGGATTGAGTTTAGGTCAAGCAAAGCGAAGATGAAGGAAACCGCAACAGAGACGGCGACAACGATGAGGATCGCCTTCGGCTCTATAGGCACACCAAGTCGAGACTCTTCACTGAGCTTTTCAATGCCATACTCTTTGATCTCGCTCGTGATGATGTCGATCTGCACCTTGGCCAGCATCTTCTTAGATATCTCAGCCTCCACGACATAGCGGTTGTTCTCTATGAACACTCGTTTAGGTTCAATGCCTCTCTTGTGCTTCAGAGACTTTAGGAAATTCACAGCGATGGTGGTGACCTGTTGAGCATTTAGGGGTTTAATCTCTGGCTTTGGCCTCTGAGCTGTTGGTGAAGCAGGCCGTTCTTGCATCATCGCCATCTAGCATGTACCCTCTCCCATCTAATTCTAGAGAGGATTTCTAAAAGAAAATGTGTGTATCTGCTGTTACACACTGGTTGCAGAGAAGTACACAGAAGTCCCATCTAGTGCTCACACAAACATGACTAGTCAGCCGTTGCATCCCGCTTCTCATCACCGTTTGAGTCTGCTCGAAGAGACTTCAGCCTTTTATGAAACCTGCTGACCAAATTCAGTTTCTTGATCAAGATGATGGTGACGATGAATGTCACCAATGATGTACCGATCGTAATGTAGATGTTGCCAGTGAACTTGTAACCAAAATAACTGAGTATCAGAGACAGAATTATCGTACCCTCAGGCAGAGGACTGATCATAATGATCAAACCTAATACGAGCACCACAGCATAGAACGCTGATTTCACCCTCTTTATTTTGGCGAGACACACGAAATCTATCACAACTTAATACCCGTAGCAATCCAACTCAGATATAGATTGTGAATTTCTCCTCACCTGACCTGCAAAATCGCTGAAGAGCACCCACACTCCCTCTGCAAGGCAGGTGTCGCGAGGCCAAGTGTAACAGTCCTTAAACCCCATTCCTCAGGTCATCCTTTCTCAAAAGCATATCAGTATCCAAGTATTTCTGATCGTGCATGCGTCTGATTCTCAGATATCTTTCTTGACCGTTCTCTGTCTCCTTCTCGAAGATACTGATCTCGCCGTCGAAAAGATCCAAAATGGCTTGAGCTTCTTCGAAAGAGTGCATTTGCGGATTGAGAATTGCCAAAACGGTGAACCCATTCGACTTGAATTCTGAGAGAACTCCAGCAAGCCATCTCCTCGTTTCTCTAGCTTTGTGTTGGAGCAGGACATCGGACAGAAACTCTACGCAAGCTCTTCTTGGGCCCGTCTGGGAAGTATTCATTCCTCGAAAGGCCATGGTCAAAGCAATGTTGAGGTCGGTGAGGTTTTCAACGCCTTTCACCTTGAATACATTTGGTTGACTTGTAGTTGATTCTACGTGAGGATTACACAATAGTTGAAAGAAGTTTGATGAGTCTTTCAAGTCTTCTACGTTCTTGGGTGTCACACTCACGTGGAAGGTGATTTCACCCTTTCTCAGTCCGGTTCTGAGGAATCTCCGTACCAATAGATCTCTTTCATCACATGAATCTGAAGAGAGAATGGTTGCGTAAGTTTCAGGTAACCCACCAAATAGCAAACTGTCCAGCTTCCCATACCCTGCGCTGATGCGATTAGGAAGGATCGTTCTCTCAACTCTGATTGCTGTGGGCTCAGCTTCGCAGACCAGCGACGGGTTCTTCTGACCGGCATACACTATTCTCGGCCTTATCTGGTAGTCTCCTGCTACGAAAGATCGGACGGTAAGTTGAATTTTCTCTGTGAGGAGTGGACTAATCCTTAGATCCTTTATGAGAAGGATTCCATCCTCGAACCGAGTTTTGCTGGGCTTCTCAGCTAGTTCGAACATTGAAGGCAGCGAGTCTTCAACTTTCAGGATCTGAGCCTCCACCTCTCCATCATTGACTAGCTCGATTGTCAAGTGCACATTTTCCCCCGCTGGACTTCGCCTCTTCCAACAATCATTCTAGCACTTATGTGAGGAGTGGACTCGCGCTTCAGATTTTCCAGCATTTCCAGCGGTTCTTTGTAAATGCCTACACTGGCCTTTGCCATATTGAGAAAAGTAGTCAGTTCAGCATAGTCCGGGTTGTTCATTACGAAGCTTTCAAGAGAGTCCAGTCTGTTCATGATTACGTCGAGCTTTCGACTTAGCTCCTCACCAGTTACTGGCTTCTTCTCCGGACTTGCCATCCTTCCACACCATGATTGAATGGTGTTCTTGTCAGCCAATCTTGATAATCCTAGGCATTGTTATCATTTAAGTCTTGGAATGCTGCTGCGTTGAGAGCAAGCGACGATGATGGATCTTGAACGCCATCCAACCACATGCATACGCAGAGCGCGAATTCCGTGCTTGACAAACAATATAAAGTCTCAGAGACAAATGCTAGCTAGACAGGTGGGAAGGGATGGCCAGTGTGGTCTATGACGAGCGAAAAAAGAAAGTTGATCGCGTTGCACAAGGTAGTGTAGCTGTTGCAGCAGGAATCATATTCGTCTCAGTGCTGTTTCTACCTTGGCTGACTGCAGAATCTTCAGCAGTTTCCGGATTGACCAATCCCAGAGATCAGGCAGCTGTTGCTATTCCAATGATTCTAATTTTGCTTGG
The DNA here is from genome assembly GCA_964346975.1 of uncultured Candidatus Bathyarchaeia archaeon. GTDB lineage: Archaea > Thermoproteota > Bathyarchaeia > Bathyarchaeales > SOJC01 > JAUWDF01. Next base: position 18,981 of record CAYFWV010000031.1, on the reverse strand, counting down.
GGTAGTGACAATCTTTGGAGGCGCAATACACATTGCTGGCTATGAAGTTGGTATCCAACTCGCCACTGTCATGTCAGGGATCGCTTTCTTCATATCTGTCATGGTGATCATAGTCACTCTCATGGGCGCCAACAGTTCGGGAGGCGTCCTGAGCTTGCTTGTTGGGCCGTGGATCTGTGCTGCTGGAGCAATCTTCGGGGTCATAAGTTCAAGACTCGAACGACGATAGATGATGCCTTTAGCTCGAACCGATCAGGTTTCGATGCGCGAACGCAATCGACGGGGATCTTTGCTTGTAACTTTAAAATATCTCTGAGGTCACGTATTATCCGGGATCTCTATGAGTGGAAGCATGCGAGGTGAGGCACGCGGGAGTAAACCGAAGCCTCTGACCAAGAAGGAGAGAAAAGAGAAGAAAAAGAAGAGAAAGCTGGCAAGAGAGCAGAAACTGAGAACTTGACGCAACGACTAGCCCATGTGCTCGGTTGAAAGAGTGAGTGTTGCTTTCGTCGTCTCTTCATCTATGGAGCTCATGTGGAATCCTTTCTTCTCGCAGAGTTGAAACATCTTCCGGTTTTCAGACAAGACGTCTCCGTAGATGCTCTCGAGACCGATATCACGTCCGATTTCTATGATGCGATCTACTAGTGTGGATCCCAGTCCAAATCCTTGCCATTGGTCTCCAACTGCGACAGCGAATTCTCCGTGTTTTCGTCCTGGTTGCACTATCAGTCGAGCAACGCCTAGAATTTTTTTCTCGCTTTTAATCTCGGCTTCACCGACAATCGCGATTTCCCGGTTGTAGTCGATGTTGCAGTACCTTGTTAAGGTTTCATGTGACATTTCTCGGATGATTTGGAAGAAGCGGAAACGCATGGTCTTTTCCGAGAAGGATTTGAATAACTCGTCGAGACGGTTTTCATCCTCAGGTTTTATGGGGCGAAGAATTACGTGTATTCCATTCCTCATCGTCCACTCTGTCACGTACTTTCTTGGATAGGGAGTGATCACAAGATGCTCATGTGGGTGAGCTGGAGTCGAAATGCTGTCGCCGTCAATTACTATTCGAGCATCTACAGCTATGGCGTTCTTTTCATCAACTATCAGTGGATTTATGTCCATCTCCTTGATTTCAGGGAAGTCGATGACTAGTTGGGAGAACTTCACCAGGATTTCTTCTAGTTCCTTGAGGTTTACGCGATAGCTGTTTGATCCAGAGAAGAGACTGTAGATATCTGTTTTCTCCATTAATCTAGTTGCCAGAACCTGGTTCAGAGGTGGAAAGCCGATGCTGATATCCTTCAAGAGTTCCGCGGTGACTCCACCCATTCCAAACAAGATTACTGAACCAAACTGCTTGTCTTTCTTTGATCCCACCAGGATTTCATATCCTTTCTTCTTCACCATTGGTTGAATGATCACGCCATCGAAACTCGCGCGTGGTTTGATTCTCTCAACCCTTCGTTTTAGTTTTCTGAAGAAGCGCCCAGCTTCTTCTTCTGTTCGAATGTCCAGGACCACTCCGTCAACCTGTGTCTTGTGAGTTATTTGGGGAGACAGAGCTTTCATCACGACTGGGTACCCGATTTTCGAAGAGAGTGCAATAGCTCCCTCAGGTGTCGTGGCAACTGGAGATGTCAAAGCAGGAATTCCGTACGCGTCGAGAAACTGCTTCGATTCAGGCTCTGTCAGGACGCTACGTCCTTCTTCAAACGCCTTCTGCAAGACTTCTCTCAGAAAGACAGGAATTGAAACCTCTATTGGCAGTTCTTCGGGCGTCTCGTACAAAAGCTCCAGATTCTGTGCATAGCTACACATATGCATGAAAGTCGCAACTGCATCCTCAGCGGTGGAGAAAGCAGGAATACTGTGCTTACGCAGGATTCGTCTGGCTCTCCAACAGCGATCCTCGCCCATGAAAGAGGTAATTACCGGTTTCCTAGTCCCTTCCGAGAGTTTGACTATGACTCTCGCTGTATCAACTGGATCTGATGCAACTTGAGGAGTATATATTATGAGAAAGCCATCACTGTTGGGATCTTTGAAGCAGATTTCCATGACTTCTTTGAACCTTGCCGTAGTTGCGTCTTCCAGTATGTCAATGGGATTCAACTGGCTGCAGTAAGGAGGAAGAACATGCCCGAGACCTGTAAGGGTTTCATCACTCAAGACTGAGAGTTGTCCACCCATCGATATCAAGGAGTCCGTCGCCATAACTCCAGGGCCTCCAGCGTTTGTGATTATTGTTAGACGGGAACCCTTGGGACTTGGCTGCATAGCTAATGTTTCCGCGCAGTTGAAAAGATCATTTATCCCTGTCGCCCGAACTATCCCTGCCCGTCTGAAGGCAGCATCATAGACAGCGTCTTCTCCACATAGAGCGCCGGTGTGGCACATTGCAGCTTCAGCGCTTTCACGAAACTTACCGGCCTTTACCACAACTATGGGCTTAGCTCTTGCAAAGCTTCTTGCGGCACTCATGAATTTCCGAGCGTTCTTCACGGATTCAATGTACAAGACAATGCTCTTCGTTAGGGGGTCAGTTCCGAAATAATCGATCAGATCCCCGAAATCCACGTCCACCATGGAACCCACGGAGACTATGGCGCTGAATCCGACATGTGCTTCGGAGGCCCAATCCAAAACTGAGCTGCACAAAGCTGCACTCTGGGAGATAAACGCAATCTTTCCAGCATTAGCTGCCTTATCTGCAAAAGTGGCATTGAGCTTGACCTTCGGTCGGATGACCCCGAGGCAATTTGGCCCGATGACTCGCATCCCGTACTGTTGGCTGAGATCGAGAACCCGCTTTTCATAGGCTTCTCCCTCCTCTCCCGTTTCTCTGAAGCCTGCAGAGATGATGATGAGCCCAGAGACCCCTGCTCTGCCGCACTCATCCACAATTTGTGGAACGGTGTGAGCTGGGGTTGCTATGATGGCCAGATCAACCTTCCATGGAATCTTCTGGATAGATGGATAGGCTGTAATGCCTTGTATTGTCGGTCTGAATGGATTAACTGGATATACGGCACCTTTGTACCCGACGCCGATGAGATTCTGGAGTAGTTTGGAGCCCACAGAACCCTCTCTGTCGCTGGCTCCGATAACAGCGATTCTCCTAGGATTGAAGATTCTGTCGAGGTTTTCAAGGCCCAACCGCTGGAGACCTCCCCACTTGGAAGCCTTCTGCTCATAGAAAGGCAGGTTCATCTTAATAAATTGGCTTCGCGTCTCCGAAATCCGAAACCGATGGAATGGTTTGATGCTGCGCACACGGGCTTGTCTTATTCTGCAAGTTCAGCTGTCTTGTCAGCCACTTCGGGGCGAAGCATCAGTCGAGTTTTTGTCTTGAGTCTGCCATCTTTTCCGTGAGGGGTCCTTAGCAAGCTGTCTGTGTACTTTTCGATTTCTCTTGCTTCCTCTGCTAGTTTCGCGCTGGCTTGAACGATTTCGTGTGCGCAAGCGACGAGTGGAATGTATTTCTCCTTGTCCTTCTCGATGAAACAGCCTTGCAGATTTATCTCCGCCACCTTCTTGAGTAGCTCATAGGCTGCCATGGCTTTTGCTTTTGCATATGGATTCCTGAAATCCGTGGAGTCTCGTATGTGAGTAGTGTCAACTACCATTCTCGGCAGAGACAACTCTTTGCCATTCTTGATTGAGAAGACAAGTTTGTCAATCTCTTGAAAGATGAGTCTGAAAACACCAGTGGTGGCGAGGATCTTGATTACATTTGAGTTAAAGATCGCCATTTCGACAGGGTCAAGAAATTCCTTTCTTGCCCCGATGAGGGGATCACCCAGGATGATCAAATAGCCTAGACCCTGTTCTTTCATGTGCTCCTTCACTTTCTTTCCTGGGCCATCTGTGAAAACCACCGTCGGGATTCTTCTTTTGGAGAAGGCCTCTCTGGCTTTTGCAGGCCCTGGAGCAGTAGTATTGGGCGAAATGAAGAGCACAAGATCGGGGGCAAAGTCGAAGAGCTTGTCTATGGCGTCGTCAACAGCCTCGACGTCCATTTTGGAGCCAGTTGACACAGATCGAACGATCAAGTCCTTGCGATCAGCTAATTCGTCCGGAAGGAGATCCAGCAAAGGAGCTGTGGCTATGTTTCCACATTTAAAGACGCCAAGCTTAACCTGAGACAATGTGAACACCTTCTACTGAGAATTGCCAATCGTTTATATAATTTATCTAGCCGTGCGCGTCCACAAGAGAGGTGGCTGAAGGCTTGCAGGATTGACCTACATGAGACCAGCGCGCTCGATTATCTTAGGTATGATCCATTCAAATCCGATCGCCATAGTGTGTATGCCAGCAGCTCGAGTGGTTTTCCGGATCTCTCTCAGTAGATCGGCGAATATCTCAATGTTTGCTTCATACACGGCTTCTTTTCCACCTTGTGCTTTAGCCTTCAGCAGATTGTCTTGGATTTCGTTGGGAACTTTTATCCCGGGCACATACTGGACCATCCACTTCATCATGGAGATTGACTTGAAAGGAGCAACGCCGATTAATATTGGTACGTTTAGGTATGAAGCGGCATCCATGAAGCTCTTGGCTTGCTCTGCGCTGTAGACACATTGCGTTTGAATGAAGTCCACTCCAAGCTTCACTTTTCTTTCTATCTTCAAGATTTCCGGCTCCAAAGGGTCAGCGTTTGGAGCAGCAGCAATCCCAATGTTGAATTTCGGCGGGTCTTCTATCTCGTTGTTGTTTAGGTCGAGACCCTCATCGATCATCTTTCTCAGCATGTAGACGAAGGTGGCTGAGTCTAGATCGAAAACTGGTTTGGCTTGCGGAGTATCGCCAACCGTTGTGTGATCACCGGTCAGAGCAAGGATGTTCTTGATTCCCAGGGCTCCAGCAGCCAGCAAGTCTGAAATCAGAGCCAGCCTGTTCCGGTCTCTGGTTGTAACCTGATAGACAGCTTCTACTCCAGCGTCCTTCTGAATCAGAAACGCGGGCACAAGAGCATTCATGTAGCCGAATGCTGTGGGATTGTCAGTGATGTTGACGGCCACCACATGGTCTTTGAGAATTCTCGCGCCGTCAATGACCTCCCTCAAGTTTGTAGTTTTCACCGGTTCAAGTTCGCCAGTGAAGACGAAGTTCCCTTCATTTATCTTCTTCATCAATTCGCCATAGGCTGCTCTCGTCAACGTGTAGCCTCACCTTCTTCAGATTCTCCACCGAGTTCACGTGGATGACCTGACAAACGATAGTCCCTCGGAGGCCGGAACTTTGTGAACAAGTCCAAGCGATTTCCATCCTTCAATCGGTCATAAATCAAAATCCATGCACAATCATTCTTCCATCCTCCAACTTCACACTTGCCCTTTGATTGCCCTCCACATGGACCATTCAAGAGACTCTTTGCGCATCGCGTGATTGGACAAATCCCCCCTGTTTCAAACAGGATGCACTCACCACACGCTGTGCAAAACTCGTAGAATCTCCCCGCCTTAGTGTCATGCATTCCAATGAATTTTGTGTCGTTTCCTGGCATCACCAACACTGGTTCACAGACGTCAGCAAGCGTCTGAACCCCCACACCACACCCGAGGGAGACAATAACATCACAATCCTCCTTCAAAGGCTTCAAGGCTGTCGCTGCGATCTGCCTATCACACTGACGCAGAATCGAGACAGCCTTGATATCGGGAATCTCCTCACCTTTAACCTTCTTCTCCATCTCGATGAGCTTCTTAAGTACATGTGCTTGTCTTTCCCCACCTGCTTGAACTACGGAAGCACATCCATCACAACCTACAATGAGAAGAGTCTTGGCCCGTTTGACAGCTTCGAAAATCTCCTTCAGGGACTTCTGCTGAACTATAATCAAATGAACGACTACTCCTTGAAGAGTTTCAGTGGAAGCGGAATGTGAAATATAAAAATTCCTATGAACAACCGGTCAATCTCGATTCCGAGTTCCGTACGCAAGTTTAATATTGTCGTATTCTTCCTTTAGCATCCTCTCTGGAACCTAGATTCAGATCAACGAAGGAGGATTTCACAACGTCCCATGTCAGCCAAACTGTGGAAAGAAAATATCCCCCTTGCCGCGAAGCTTGTCCTGCAGGTGTGAATGTCCAAGCTTACGTCGCTATGATTGCTCAGGGAAAGTACAAGGAAGCTCTGGAAATCATCAGAAGATCCATCCCATTTCCATCAGTCTGTGGACGAGTCTGCTTCAGCCCCTGCGAAGACGCCTGCACCCGAAAGGACATCGATGAACCCGTCAGGATTCGATCATTGAAACGATTGGCAGCAGACTATGAGGCATCTCTCGGTCCAAGGGAAAAGAGACACCCAATTCCGAAGACCCACAAGGAGAAGATCGCGATCATTGGTGCTGGGCCTGCAGGTCTTACAGCTGCTTTTGATTTGGCTAGACTAGGGTATCCAGTAACGGTTTTTGAACGCTCATCCAAGATTGGTGGTAGCCTGAGATATTGCATTCCGGAATATCGACTCCCGGAGAGCGTTCTAGACAGTGAGATCGCATACATCAAAGAAGTTGGAGTAGATATCCGCACCGAAACCTCCATGGGGAAAGATGTAACCGTAGCTGATCTCAAGAAGCAAGGGTTCCATGCAGTCTTCATTGCCACGGGCGCGCATCATGGGTTGGAGTTGGACATAGAAGGAAAGGAACTGACGGGGGTTTTCAACGCCCTCCAATTGCTGGAGGATGTACGTATGGGAAAGCACATTGAACTTGGAGCCAAAGTTGTAGTCATAGGAGGAGGAAACGTGGCCATTGACACTGCGCGAACAGCCAAGCGACTTGGACCCAAAGAAGTGACCGTGATCTATCGAAGATCAGAGAAGGAGATGCCTGCTCATCAGAAAGAGATTGACGAGGCGAAGATTGAGGGAGTTAGGTTTCACTTCCTTGCGACACCGAGGAAGATCCACGGAGAGCATGGGAAGGTCACCGCCTTGGAGTGTGTAAAAAACGTCCTTGGTGTACCAGATGAAAGCGGACGCAGCCGACCTGTCCCAATTGAAGGCTCAGAATTCTCCATTCCAACCGATTCAGTGCTTCTTGCCATTGGCGAAATGCCTGATGTATCTTTCTTGCCGGAGGGCATAACCTTGACTAAAGGCAACAGAGTTGTCGCAGACGAATTGACACTCCAGACAAGTCTTCCTGATGTCTTCGCAGGAGGAGACATAGTTTCAGGCCCTGCCTCTGTAATTGATGCAATCGCAGCAGGTAAGAGAGCTGCCGTTTCCATAGACCGCTACGTGAGAGGCGTGGATCTAGGAGATGGAAGGGAAGAGGCAATACCCAAGGTCACTTGGGTTTCAGATGCAAGCTCGTTGAGACAGAAGCCACGACAGCCCCTGCGACACCTCACGCCGACGGAGCGCATCAACTGCTTCAAGGAAGTTGACCTTGGTTTAGCACCGGACGCAGGCCTCTTGGAAGCTCACAGATGTCTCTTTTGTGGACCATGCTCTGAGTGTCTTGAATCTGAAGAGCTGTGCATAGCCGACGACATCGCTGTGGATGAGGACAAGTGCATTGGTTGCGCCAACTGTGAACACGCGTGTGAGTTCGGAGCAATAAACGTAGAAAAATCCGGAGCCAAAGTGAATCCCATGATCTGCAAAGGCTGCGGCACTTGCGCAGTAGAGTGTCCAGCTGAAGCGATCTCTCTGAAGGAATTCACTGACCACGCAATTCTCTCTCAGATAGAAAGAGCAGCATCCTTCCGGACACCCGGGAACCCCCAGGCCGTGGCTTTCGTGTGCACCTGGTCGCATGATGGTGATTTCAAGGACCTTCGTCTGCCGACGACAGTGCACGCTATTTCAGTGCGTTGCGCCGGACGAGTTGATCCTCTTCACATTCTTGAAGCATTCAAGCTTGGGATTGACAGAGTTATTGTGATAGGTTGCTCCTCCAAGGACTGCCACTATGTTTTCGGCAGCGCTCTCGCAGAAAAAAGGATTAAACAAGTGAAGGACTGGCTTCATGCTGTGGGAATTGATCCAACACGCCTAGACAGAAAGGATTCAGCTACGAGTGATCCGAAAGGATTGAGTCATATGCTCGAAAACGTTGCGCAGACCCTTGAGGACAGCATTTCAGCGTAGCTTAAAAACAGGTAGAAACAAAGATACCACAAGATGTGAAACATGCAGCCAAAGAAGCTAGGCTTTGAAGAATCCCTGGAGAAAGAGGTTGTCTCAACAAGTCGATGTGTAGGCTGTGCGGGTTGTGTGGTGGTCTGCCCCTTCAAATGCCTTGAATTCGATGAAGGGGAACCAAAACTAGTGAAGAAGTGTGAGACTTGTGGCATCTGCCCTAGGATTTGCCCCAAATATCGATGGTCGATGACCGAAGCTGAAGAACACGTATTCGGACGCACGAGAGAAGAAACTGAAGCCTTCGGAATCTATCGTCGCCTTACACTTGCTCGAGCCCTCGACGAGGAGGTTCTTAGCACATGCCAGGATGGAGGCGTCGTCAGTAGTCTGCTCGCTCACACGTTGCAGACCGGCATAGTTGATGGGGCAGCCATTTCAGGACACTCGTCAGACAAGCCGCTTTGCCCCATACCAATGCTTGCAACCAACAGAATGGAGGTTCTGCGGAATGCGGGGACACGGTATTCCTATTCGCCGAATCTACTCGCGTTGCAGGACGGAGTCAAGCAGAAGAAGAAGAGCTTGGCTTTCGTAGGCACACCTTGTCAGATTCATACACTGCGGAGAATCCAGATGCTGCCCTTGAAGAAGTATGCAAATCCACTACACTTCACCGTCGGATTGATGTGTACAGAAAGCTTCACCTACGATGGGTTGTTCAAACAGCATCTGGCAAAAGATCTCGGGGTCGACCTCCAGGACGTAAAGAAGATAAATATCAAAGGAAAAATCCTTGTGTCGTTGACCTCAGGAGAGACAAAGAGCATACCGTTGCCGGAGGCAAAGCCGTATGCGAGAGCGAGTTGTGGACGCTGCACCGACTTTAGTGCGGAGCTGGCAGATATCTCTACAGGTGGATTGGGGCTTTCAGGCTGGACATTTACAATCATCAGAACTGACACAGGTGAGAAGATTTTTGATGAAGCTGTGGCTTCGGGAGCACTTGAGACAAGATCCGTGGATGAAGAGCCTTTCGCTAAATCACTGCTTAGAAAGCTTTCGGAGAAGAAGCAGGGGAATTTAGATTCTCTCTAGTTGCTGTTCAGTCAGCTGACCTGCTCTGCTGGTCATGACTTTTCCTAAACCATGTTAGTCCCTTTTCTAGCGGTCACTTGTCAAGCCTGGAGCGTGGTGCAGACGCCATTCTTGGGAAGAGCTTGGAAATCGGCTTTTCCATTTTCAACGCTTGTGTTTATTCTTCATGAACTCGGCTTGAGTAGGTGGCCGCGCATTCTCACGTTACTGTGTAAAGGTTTTATATACCATATACTATGTATAGCGTTTGTTTTGCTTTGCAGACACTATATACGTGTTGGCAAACATCTCAACGCTCTACGCAGGCACATGCCTATTGTGAGTGATTCACGGTGAAATGTCCATATTGCGGTTTAGAGGGCATCAGAACCCTCGAGACACGAGATTCACAGAACAACACTTTGAGGCGACGCAAGGAGTGCCTAAGCTGCGGGAGACGCTTCACAACCTACGAGTACATCGAAACGGTGGAACTCATGGTTCGCAAGAACGATGGACGAGTCGAACGATTTGACTTCAACAAGATTGTCAAGGGTCTTCAGAAGGCCTGCGAAAAGAGACCCATAACAATGGAGCAGATCCATAATTTAGCCGAACAGGCAAGAGACGATTTGATGATGAAAGGAAAAGAGGAGATCTCCTCCAGGGAAATCGGTGTGGTGTTAATGAAGTATTTGAAGAACCTTGATCGTGTGGCGTATGTCAGGTTTGCATCCGTTTACCGACGGTTTGAGGAGCCTGAAGACTTCAGGCGCATACTCCGAGAGGTGAGAAAGTGAAGTATGTGAGAAAGCGGGACGGAAGACTGGAACCCTTTGATCAAAAGCGAATAACAAGCGCCATCTTGAAGGCAGCCAAGGCCGTGGGCGGAAAAGACCGTGAACTCGCCCAGCGACTGAGCAATCAAGTTGTGACTCACCTCACGGAGCGCTTCGGTGAAGACGGCGTTCCGATGGTTGAAGAAATCCAAGACTTGGTTGAGAAAGTCCTCATAGAGGGAGGACACGCCAGGACCGCGAAAGCCTACATCTTGTACAGGAAGCAGCATCAGGAGATACGTGAGCTAGCTGCACTGTTAAGCTCAGCAGATCTTGTGGATCAATACCTACTTGTACAGGACTGGAGAGTTCGAGAGAACTCAAACATGAGCTATTCACTTCAAGGTTTAAACAACTACCTATCCTCAACTGTGATAGCGAAATATTGGATCACCAGAATTTATCCTCCGAAAGTTGCAGAAGCACACTTCGCAGGTGACCTACACATTCACGACCTAGGTGTCTTGGGACCGTACTGTGTAGGATGGGACATGAGAGACATACTAACCTCAGGTTTTGGTGGCGTGCAAAGCAAAATAGAGAGTTCTCCAGCCAAACACTTCAGAACTGCGTTAGGACATGTCGTGAACTTCTTCTACACCCTTCAGGGAGAAGCCGCCGGGGCCCAAGCTTTGAGCAACTTCGACACCTACCTCGCACCCTTCATCCGCTCCGATGGCTTGAATGAAAGAGAAGTTGAGCAAGCCCTCCAAGAATTTTTCTTCAACATGAACGTGCCAACACGCGTGGGGTTCCAGACACCATTCACAAACATAACTTTGGATCTTGAAATTCCCGATTTCATGAAAACTGAGGCTGTGATCGTTGGCGGCAAAATGGCGTGTGACACTTTCGGTGACATGCAAGACGAACTAGACATGTTCAACCTTGCTTTTGCCAACCTCATGTGTAGAGGAGATGCGAGAGGGCGAGTGTTCACGTTTCCGATCCCCACCTACAACATAACGAAGGATTTCAAGTGGGAAAGTACAGTGAGCCAAAAACTCTTCGAAGCCGCAGGCAAGTACGGCGTTCCCTATTTCTCAAACTTCATCAACACTGACTTGAAACCAGAAGACGTCAGAAGCATGTGCTGCCGACTCAGAATCGACAACACGGAGCTCCGAAAGCGTGGAGGAGGTTTATTCGGCGCAAACCCTCTGACCGGGAGCATAGGCGTTGTCACAATCGATACTCCAAGACTTGCCTATTTGGCGAAGAACGAAGACGACTTTTTTGAGCGTCTCGAAGAGATGATGGAGATCGCCAAAGAAGGCCTAGAGACCAAGAGGAAAGTGTTAGAGAACTTCACTGAAAACGGACTGTATCCCTACTCGAAGCGCTACCTTCGCTTTGTCAAAGAAGGATTCGGGAGCTACTGGAAGAACCATTTCTCAACTGTAGGTCTTGTGGGCGTCAACGAGGCAGCTCTGAACCTTTACGGGGAGGACATAGGGACTCCGGAAGGGCTGGAATTCGCCGTTGAAGTCTTGACGTTCATGAGAAACAAGCTTTCCACATTTCAGGAAGAAACTGAAAACATATACAATCTTGAAGCGACACCTGCTGAAGGAACCTCCTACAGACTGGCCCGCATAGATAAGAAGAAATATCCCGACATTGTCGTTGCAAATCACAAACATCTTTCAGAAGGAGCTGAGCCATTCTACACGAATTCAACGCAGCTCCCAGTGGATCACCAAGCAGATTTGTTCGAGGCAATAGAGCATCAGGAAAAGGTGCAGACTCTCTACACAGGTGGCACAGTCTTTCACATCTATCTCGGTGAACGAATCCATTCGTGGAAAGCCGCGGCTCAACTCGTGAAGAAAGTGTCGTGGAATTCACACCTGCAATACTTCACTCTGACTCCAACTTTCAGCATATGCCCCACGCACGGTTACATGGCTGGAGAGCAACAACAGTGCAAGCTGTGTGAGAGTAGATGTGAAGTCTACTCCAGAGTCGTAGGGTACCTAAGACCGGTTGATCAGTGGAATGATGGCAAACAGGCGGAATTCGCTCTTCGGAAACACTTTGATAGATCAGTGCAGCCCTCTGTGCTTCAAACAATACCTGCTTGAGGGAACGTCAATTTGAAGTTCAGCGGTGTACAGAGAATAAGCCTCATAGATTTTCCAGACAAAATGGCAACCGTTCTCTTCACCCCTGGATGCAACTTGCGATGCCAATTCTGTCACAACTGGAGAATAGTCATCAACCCGCACCCACCATTTCTAAACCAGGAGAAGGCAATCCGAATGCTGGAAGCTCGGAGGAAGTTCATTGATGCCGTGGTCGTAACAGGTGGAGAGCCAACGCTGCATCGAGAACTTCCGAAGTTCCTGAAGAAACTGGAAGAAAGAGGCTTCCAAACCAAGTTGGATACTAACGGATTCTTCCCGCAGACCCTCAAGGAGTCATTGCCTTTTGTAGATTATGTCGCTCTTGATGTGAAAACTTCTCTAGACAAGTATCGCAGGCTTGGAGCAAGAAATCCTGTCAGTTTCTCCAGATCGGTGGAAATGTTAAAAAATGCTGAGGTAGACTACGAGTTCAGAACTACGGTGGTCCCTGGGTTCGTTGATGAGGAAGACATACCAAGAATAGCAGAGATCGTGAACGGGGGAAAACGGTTTGTCTTCCAGCAGTTTGTTCCAGATGACACGTTAGACAAGGATTTTCGCAAGGTCGAGCCTTATCCACGCGAAGCACTTGTCAAGCGTGCAGAACAACTGAAGCCATACGTCGACGAGGTTTTGCTCAGAGTCTGAGATTCCAACACTCAGCCGTCTTGGCTATTTTAGCGGTGTCTCGGCGTGGAGCAGTCTTCGTCTATTGTTATTCTTTGGTTTGAGTAGTTCCTCTACTAACTTGAATTGTCTATCGTAGATGTGACAATTTTTGGAGTGGAAAATCAGCTTGCCCGTTCTGAGGTTGAGACTACCGCGCCTGTTAAGTTCAGAGACAAAGGCCTCATTGAACAACTGTATACCAGCTATGTTGGCTGGTAGCCCTGCATACGCATCCCAAGATCTGAAATAGCAGGTCAGATGGATTCTTCCTTCAAAGACTTCAGTATCAATCAAGGTCAAACATGGGGGTTCATGTTTTCTATGATTGACGAGTTTCCTGATGTCGTCAGGCAGTCGTATCACCATTGTCACCTGTCGATCCGCAGTTTCATCCAGATATCGCATCAAGGCTTCGTCGATTTGATCAATTGGTTTTCTGAGCCGACTTCCATAGGTGTACGTCTCGTCCTCAATCACTCCTGACCAGAGGTACTTGAGCGCATACCACTGAACATATCTCATGTCACAGGGCGATTTGTCATCCACTAATGGTCTGGTTTCTGGCCGGGCAATCTCAATAGAGACGTTGAGTTTCTTTGTTTTTGTACATTCAGAACCGTAGCTAACGTTGAATACGTCACCTTTCGCCCAAATCACTTCCAAGACCTTGTACCATGCGTCTGGGCAGTCAAATGCGGTGATCTTGACGTGTTTCATTGCCGACCCTTCCTGCGCGCTACACCAACTAACTTGCCAGCTGTGCATAAAAAAGCTTTGAAACCATCATAATCGACCTTCCCGTTGGAATGTAACCTAGTGTAGGAAATTCATGCCTTCCAATGCCGTCACAGAGCGCAAAGTACTTCGAGTGAGAAAACACTACCCTCTCACTGGAGCATCCTTATTATATCGCCGCACAGAGTGACTGTTGTGTAATTTATGAAAAAGAAAAGGGAAGAATCAGCACGCCTCCCTGTATTGCCTCGCAGGCCTGAGAGAAAGCAGGATTGGCCAAAACCTTGGCCTGATCCTTCAGTCGATTTTCCGACAGAAGGTTCAGGTCGACTACTGAAGCGGATTCTCGACCGACTAGATGCAATCGAGGATCGGCTCAAACGCATCGAAGACATGCTGTTAAGGGAACGACGAATCCCCAGATGACAATGCTAAGGTTGAATGCGCACCCATTTGATCTTTAGGTTGCGTTCTTACTCTGTTGCGCTTGCACCTGCGCAATCCACACGACAATGGAAGCCCTTGGTCGCATGTGTTTGACACTTTCACGTACAATTTGAAGAATGCGTGTATGCTGCATCCTCGAATCTTTACACCTAGCTATGAGATAGCTCTATAAGTTCCAATTGATGAGTATAGTGCTGAGCAAACTGCTCATGGTTGGGATAGGGGTTTAATTCCCCTGGGGAGAAAGGAGAATGTATAAAAACATTCTTCCCAACCAATCATATAGACTCATCTTACAGAACTAAGTTCTATTTAATTCTTGCTTCGACACTGTGAAAGATGAAGTGCAACCGATGGATCAGATCTGTCTTGAGTTAATCTCTGTGCTGCCTCTGCTGAATCCGCAACCATATTCTGGGAGGCTGGTTTCCCGGAAAGCTAATGGTTGGGAGTGGGGAAGGTTTACCTCTGTTTGAAGGAGAAGGAGAAAGCTGCCGTTTCCCAACCATCATAAAGAGGAATCTTTGCGCTACTTAAGTTCTAGTTTTGTACTTTCACTCTCTCGAATTGGAGAAGGTCACTAGTCTCTCATCGAGTAGGTTTAGGTTTGTATCTTTCTTGTTCATTGAAGAAGTCGATGACTCTGACACGTGTCTTGAACTCTGCAGAGTGTTTTGCCCCGGCAGGTATGAGATATTCATCACCGCTTCCATAGACTGTAGTAGTGTTGTTAATGGTCAGTGCGATCTTTCCTTCAACTACGATCCCCCATTGGGGAGATTCATGACTATGCTCCGAGACTTCTCCCAGCGGATCCATTTCAAAGAAGAGAATCTGGTGGCTGTCGCCTTGCGCTATCCAGCCTCTCACGCCCTCGAACTCGATGTCCGCCTCGGGCAAGTCTCTGATCATCTGTGGAAACTCTTTCTTCAACAAGTAGACCTCACGCGCTGATTGGTTTGTGGCTCAGAAAAACGTGGCATCCCTGCTTTTTATGATTTGCGGATGACTCTCTCTCCACGACCAGTTGTGGATCGTACTTGCTTGCACCGCTCCCAGTCCTGCTGTGTCATGCTTCTCTCGTCTCAGGTTCCTTCACCAGAGCTAGTGCTAGCAGGAAGGATGGGAAGACAGTTGCGACGGCAAGAAGAAACGGCGCTTGAGGAGACACGTGTTCATAGAGATAGCCACCTGCTAAACTGCCTGCTGCCATGATTATGAAGTTGGCGAAGTTGATGAACCCATTCACTTTCCCTCGCTGCTCTTTAGGAGTCAAATCAGTCGTTAGTGCTCCAAAAGACGCGTTCAGCATGACGTTTCCTGCTCCTAGAAGAATCAGGGAGACCGCAACTTTCGTCAGATCTCCGTTCACAAACACCCACATTGATAGCCCGAAGATCAGAACTGAGGCAAGAATCGGTATTTTCCTTCGAGTTTTGTCCACAAGCTTTCCAACAGGGATCGCGAGGATTATCGTTGTTATGGGTACAAGTGCAATTATGATTGCCCAGGTGATCTGATCAATGAGGAGTATTCTTGTAGCATAGACAACTGTGAAAAGGTTGGTTGCAGAGAACCCGAAGATTGCAACTGCGAAGGAGAAGAAGAGATAGAGCATTGATTTGGGTACTTTCTTCCACACGCCTATGCTCTCCCTGAGAGCTGTCGGATAGCTTTGGAGAATCTCATGCAGGCGTGGTTTGATGGTGTTCACGACTGTCTCTTTCAAGAAAGCGGTCCTAAAAAATGCTGAGATTAGGAAGAGTGCAACAACGATCCCATACGCTATCCTCATACCATTCACCAGGCCGAAGTTCGCGTTTAACATTCCTGCAATCACGGGACTAGGCGTTGTGGAGACACTCGCGATGAGCATGACGATACTGAAACCCATTCCTCGTCTCTCTGAAGGAAGCGAGTCCGAGATCATTGCGCTCAGAGCAGGCTGATAGGTCGAGTTGAATAGCGCCATGAGAATGGCCCCGATGAGGATGAAGTGCCAGGAGGGGGCAATCGAGTAGAATATGAAACTCAAGGCGACCCCAAAGGTCATCGTGGAGATGAGCCACTTCCTACCATACTTGTCTGCCAAGTATCCTCCCGGAAACTGCATGGAGGCCAGAGCTAGAAACTGTGACAGCCCAATGACGCCTAGAATAGTCTCTGTCGCACCAAGCTCCAGGACGTATAATCCGTAATACGTGGCTGGCAGTTCACTGGCGAAGTCTATCATAATCCAGCTAACAACCAGAACAGCGTAGTTTCCTCTGATAAACGAGAATTCTTGCCTCAGAGATCCAAGAAAGGTCAAGCCTTGTCCCTCTTCAGTGAACAGATTCCTGAACACACTAATTCAGTATTCTGGAGAAAAGTGACCACTCTACTGATCACATCCGCGCTCCTGCATTCCACAGATGAATAATAACATGATTCTGCACGCGCGCAATCAAGTAGTTGGCGATTCTAAAACATTCTGCAAGAGAATTGCCGACGATATAATATCGGACATGACAAGTCAGTATGATCATTGGTGTTGAGAGTGCAGGATATCTGCAGAATGTTGTTTGAACTTGCAAGCGAGCACCGCTTCGAAATCCTCCGCAAACTGGGAAGTGAAGCAATGAATGCCACTCATCTTTCAAAAGCGCTAGATATCTCCAAACAAGAGTCTAGCAGACATCTCTCCCGTCTTGACAAGGCGGGATTGACGTGCGCGCGCGCTCGTCACAGGTTTGGAGAATCATAGGCTGTTCACTAGTGCCGTGTACGTTTGCCTCTTTCTTGTTCTGAGCCTCCTGGAAGTTGGCTGATGGAGAGCTTTCGCCGCCAAACTCGGCGTCTGCTTTGTATTTCTTCGGTGGTTGGGCAAAAGGAAGAGAAGGCATTGGAGGGAGAAAAGAGACGCTTGAATGTTCTTTCCAACCACCTGTTATACTACGATGATGAATCCCGATTTAATTCTACGTTTTAGAACGTTTGTACCAGCTTCTAGAACATGTGCACGTGCAGAGAGACTCTCAAGTATCGACCTGCCGAGAAGCACCCCTGGCGTCCACAGGGATGGAGGACTTGACAAGTGTCTCATCCTCGATCTGAATCACATTTAACACAGCAACTCCAACATAATGATTCTTATAGACTGGATTCACGACATTTGGATCACGATCATCCATCCCTTCCTTGCTCCTATGTTAAGACTTAATTATCGTAGAAAGAGAAGAAAGATTATGCGATGCAGATACACTCTAGTGATAACTCTGCTAGTGTTTTGTCTGGGCGGGCTGGAGCTCGTGTCTCCTGTTCTTGGACCTGCGGGCAGGCATCATAGGCGCACGCCCGGAGATGTGACCATGAATAGTCGAACACCTGATTTCGATGGCTCATCAGCAGATGATGTCCTTTTCTATGCCCCACTGATCGTGGTGATTGCCGTAGTTGGAATACTGGGATTCTTTGGATTTCGTGATTCTAGAAAGAAACGTGCTTAGAATTTTGAGGCCTTGCCCGAACATCTGTAACAGCTACCTCCCTGCAAACCTCTGCTAGAATATTGACCTTTTCCTCCACGAGAAGGAACGCAAGAAGATACCTGGATATCTCACCTAGAATAAATAGGCGTTTTTCATCAGTTTATTATATGACAAGATCGGAGCATAGGTTTGTTGGACGGAGTCAAGTCGAGGATGCCAGAGGAAGTGAACGAGCCGAAAGGCAACCATGACATCTTCTCCCTTCTTGTCAAAGACGCAGAGAAGCGCGAAAGTGCAAAGAGAGCCCAGCTCTTGGAATCTTTGCGAGTCAAAGAATTCTTCAGAGAGGGAAACATTGCCATAAACAGCAGAACTTGTCAAGGGCTTGAATGCGAGCTGTGCATAAAAGCCTGTCCAACCAAGGCCTTGTATTGGCAAGATGGCAAAGTAGGCATTGTGATCGACCTTTGTGTCTATTGTGGTTCTTGTGTCTTGAACTGCATTGTTGATGATTGTATTAAAGTTACGAGGACACGGGAAGATGGAGTGGAGGAGAGCTTCAGCACACCAAGGGATGTTGTGATGTTATTCAAACGAATCAACGATAGAAGAAGACGTTCCAGGATTGAATCCATTCTCCCCAACTCTGAAGCCTATCTGAAACGGTATTCCAAGCATCCAGAGTAGCTAGGCCCAGACGTAAGATAGGGGAGCCCGAACGATTCGAGGATGAATATTCTATTATTGCCGACGATCAGTGCAATAGAAGCTAGTTTTTGTTCCATTTTTCCTGTAAGAATTTTGGTATGTCAGAGGAGTCTCGGGGTCCTACGAGGACTTCCCAGCCCGCAGCTTCTTCGATCTCTCCGCTGATCCGCGCTGCTTTGCCGGGAATGATGAGTCTTCTGTGCTTGACCTTCTCTTCGATTTTGGACTCTTTTATGGTTTCAGCAACTCTGTCCGCGGTTAGTTTTCGCCCAGCTACGGCACTGTCCACAGCTATTCCTTCGGTGTCCACCACAAGCAAGTAGGATCCGACGCCGGCTGATTCTATGTCTGAAGCTACTGTATAATAGGTGAGAGCGAAGTTTGTAGTAAACATGACAGGGGAGTTTTCATCCAGTTTGCCGAAGGTGCGAAGCCCAGGTTCAACGGCCACTGGTTTTCTTGGATCCGTGTAGATGTTTTGTCTCAGAACCACGTTTGGCAAGAGCACCCAGCCTTCGGTGCTGTGTAGAATTAGAAGATCTGCATATCGGTTGATCAGAATGGCAGCAAGATATGCTTCGTTCCATTGGGCAACTTCAGCAGGAGGGTTGGAGCTTTCCGTCCACGCGACGATTGGAGTGCCAAGGAGAGGGAAGCTGAGGAGTTCATCTCCATTCTTGGTTCCGGCGCGTCGTATCATGGTGAAATTGTTGATCGTGTCAGCAAGTCCCTCTCGAGGGAAGGTTCCAGGGTCAAGGACCAAATCCTTCAGACCATACTCTTTCAAAGTTCTCGTCAGTGATCGGA
>CAYFWV010000030.1:0-12657 GCA_964346975.1 uncultured Candidatus Bathyarchaeia archaeon | reverse complement strand
AGTTGACCCACGCCATATCCGGGATAAAAGGAGTGGGAATCAACATGGCCAGCGCAATCATCAAGAAAGGAGGAGTCAATCCTAGAATCCGTCTCGGCTTTCTTTCAGAGCAAGAATTGGAGAGGTTGGAGGACGTTATACGTAATCCTACAAAGTATGATCTACCCAAATGGTTGTTCAACCGTCAGAAGGATCTAGATACCGGCCAGGATCTACATCTGACCGGATCCGACCTAGTTCTTCAAACCAAGACAGATATAGATTTGATGAAAGCCACCAAGTCGTGGAAAGGCTACCGTCATTCTTATGGGTTGAAAACTCGTGGACAGAGAACCAAGACCACAGGACGGAAAGGAAAGGCGGTTGGTGTGAAAAAGAAGAAGAGGCCAGGAGAATAAGAGCGTGGGAGATCCTAGGAAACAGCGAAAGAAATTCGAAACTCCACGATTTCCTTGGCGAACAGATGTATTGCAAGCAGAGTTGAGATTGCTCGGCCAGTATGGATTGCGAAATAAGAAGGAACTATGGCACCATGAAACAGTTCTGTCAAGATTCCGCGGCATAGCCAGAACCATACTGGGCATGCCGGAGGAAGAAGGAGATCAGCTGAAAGCACAGCTTCTGAGAAGACTTAACAGATTGGGAATACTTCCTGATACTGCAGTCTTGGATCAAGTATTGGATCTGGGAATTGAAGATATTCTTGAGAGAAGACTGCAGTCACGAGTGTTTCAGAAGCGCATGGCACAATCGGTTTATCAGGCTCGTCAACTTATAACACACGGTCACATTGCGATCGGCGAGAAGAAAGTAACGTCACCAAGCTACTTAGTATTGAGGAGTGAAGAACCCGAGATAGGGTATTCACAGTCCAGTGCATTGGCAGATCCAGATCACCCGCTACGTCGAGCTCTAGCTTCGGTGCCTCAAACCGAAGGCCAGGAGGATCGCGCGGAGGGACCGCGCAATTGAGCAAGAAAACAGAGAAATGGGGAATTGCTCACATCTACAGTTCCTACAATAATACAATAATACACGTAACTGATGTCTCAGGCGCAGAAACCATTTCAAGAACCAGCGGCGGAATGTTTGTCAAAGCAGACCGACTGGAATCATCACCTTATGCAGCCATGCGGGCAGCAGGCGCGGCAGCTCACGCAGCAAGAGAAAAGGGCATAACTGCCTTGCACATTCAAGTAAGAGCACCTGGAGGGTCAGGAGCCAGAACTCCTGGTCCCGGCGCCCAAGCAGCGATACGCGCCCTTGCAAGAGCTGGGTTCCGAATCGGACGAATTGAAGAAGTCACCCCAATTCCCCATGATGGTACACGGAGAAAAGGGGGCCGAAGAGGCAGACGAGTCTAACAGAGAGAAATTGAAGAGTGAATAGGAAAGAACTGGAAGATTCAAAGAAGGAACGTATGACCTGTGAAGATCCAAGTACTGGAGAAGAATGAAACCGATTTGCGGTTGCTTATCGAAGGATCGAATGCGGCATTCATGAATGCCCTGAGAAGAATAGTCATTTCTGAAGTGCCAACAATGGCAATTGATGAAGTTGTCATTATTGAAAACTCATCTCCACTCCAAGATGAATTCCTTTCTCATCGAATTGGACTTATTCCCCTCAAGACCGATCTAGACACCTACAATCTGCCTGAGGATTGTGAATGCAAGAGCGAGTTCGGATGCAACCTGTGTCGCGTATCTCTAGTATTGGAAGTAGAAGCAGAAGACCGTAGAATGACAGTGTATTCCGGAGACCTAAAGTCAGAAAACCCTGCTGCACTTCCTGTAAGCAGCAGAATACCAATAGTCAAGCTGGCGCCAGAGCAAAGAATAAGATTAGAAGCCTATGCGCGGCTTGGAAAAGGCAAAGATCATGCAAGGTGGCAACCCGTTTCGAAGTGTGCATATAAGTACATGCCCTCAGTCAAAGTAGACACCAAGCTCTGTGATCTATGTGATGACTGCACAAAGGTCTGCCCAGAAAACATCTTGGTTAAATCTGGAAGCGAGATAGTGGTGAAAAACGTTTCTGAGTGCACTTTGTGTCAAGACTGCGTCGATGCGTGCCGGAAAACCCCAAAAGCCATCGATGTGACTTGGGATGAAAGCTCATTCCTGTTCAGTCTTGAATCTACTGGAGCTTTGAAAGCAGAGAGAATCTTCAGAGAAGCCATCGAAATTCTAGATCGGAAACTGGAGAATTTTCTCATTGAGTTGAAGGTGATGGAAGATGAAGAGATCAACACATAGTAATCCTCATTTACATAATTCTGTTAGTTTCTTGACGAAGACAGCGAATGAGAATGATGCAAAAATATGGAAACATGTCGCAGATTGCTTGTCGAAGACTAGAAGAAAACGCATCTCAGTGAATCTAAGCCGGATAAACAGGCATACTGAGAAGGGTCAGATCGTTGCAGTACCAGGAAAGGTCTTGGGAGCTGGAATGCTCAGACATCCAGTAACAGTTGCTGCCTTCGAGTTTTCGGCTAGAGCCAAGGAGAAGATAAAGACTGCAAGAGGCAAGTATCTAACAATCGACGAGCTAGTTAAAAAGAACCCCAAGGGTTCCAATGTGAAAGTGGTTGGCTAGAAATGGAACAGCAAAACACCATAACCTCACTTGTTGATGCAAACAACCTCATATTGGGACGAATGGCTTCTATTGTGGCAAAACGTCTCCTACAAGGAGAAAGCGTGACAATACTGAACGCTGAAAAAGCTGTTGTATCCGGAACAAGAGAGAGGATAGTAAAAAGAGGAAAAGAGCGGCTGGAAATTGGACACCCTCGAAAAGGTCCATACTTTCCGAGACGACCAGATAGATATGTCAAGAGAACTATCAGAGGGATGCTGCCTCGAAAGAAGCCGAAGGGTAAAGAATCTCACAGAAGACTGCAGGTTTTCATAGGTGTCCCTCCAGAATTCAGGAACAGTTCTCCAGAGACGATAGAGGAAGCCCGAGCGGAGAAACTGAAATGCCGATATATCAGACTAGCTGATCTGGCAAATGAACTCGGCTGGAGTCCTCTAGGTGGATAGCATATGCCTGCTTCAAAAAAAATCGTAACGGTAAGTGGAAAAAGAAAAACAGCCGTGGCAAGAGCCACGATAAGAACTGGAATGGGAAAGGTGCGGATAAACAATGTTCCCATAGAAATATACGAGCCACAGATTGCGCGATATAAGATCATGGAACCTCTTCTCCAGATCGGTCCTGAACT
Organism: uncultured Candidatus Bathyarchaeia archaeon; assembly: GCA_964346975.1. Classification (GTDB taxonomy): domain Archaea; phylum Thermoproteota; class Bathyarchaeia; order Bathyarchaeales; family SOJC01; genus JAUWDF01. The sequence continues at coordinate 9,425 of CAYFWV010000030.1, read as the reverse complement.
CCGAAACAAGATAGACATAAGCACAAGGGTGACAGGCGGAGGTTTCATGGGACAGGCAGAAGCGGCAAGGATGGCGATAGCCCGAGGGATTCTCAAGTGGACCAAGAGCAAGAATCTGCAGTCGATTCTAACTGAATATGATAGAACAATGCTTGCAGGTGACCCCCGACGAAAGGAAGCGAAAAAATTCGGCGGCCCGGGTGCCCGAGCCAAGCGGCAGAAGAGCTATCGATAGAATGAACGGTTCCGGAGTAGGTTGACTATGATCGTACCTGTCAGGTGCTTCACGTGTGGGAAAGTCATCGGTGACAGATGGGAGGACTTTGCCCGTCGAGTCAAAGAGGGCGAAGATGCAGGCAAGGTCCTAGACGATCTTGGCGTGACCCGCTATTGTTGCCGAGGAATGCTTATTTCACATGTTGAAATAATCGACGAGATCATAAGGTACTACGAAGCTGGAAAGAGAAGACAACTGAAACCGCAATAAGGAAACCCAGGGAATTGTCCACTCAAATAAGAAGTGTTGAATGCCGCAAGATTTTCAATAGTCGAGGCGAAGAAACGATTGAAGTTGATATTGAGACAAGAGAAGGGTTTGGAAGGGCTGCTGCCCCAGCGGGAGCAAGCAAGGGTACAGCCGAGGTAATCTACTTTCCAAGTGGAGGCGTAGACGTCGCCGTAGAAATCGTTGAGAAATCAATCGCGCCTAGACTAGTTGGCATGAATGCGAAGGAACAGGAAGAGATCGACCTGCTCTTGCATGAAATCGACGGGACTGACGATTTTTCGAAAATAGGAGGGAACACAGCGTATGCAGTTTCATTGTGTGCTGCAAAAGCAACCGCTGACTCGTATGATCTACTTCTTTATGAGTATCTCGGCGGATATCTTGCCTATGAACTGCCGTATCCCCTAGGCAACGTTCTGAGTGGTGGTCGACACGCACATGGAAGGGCTCCGGATATTCAAGAGTTTCTGGTCCTGCCAATCCACGCAAGCTCCTTTATCGACGCTGCAAGAGCCAATGTAACATTCCACAGAGAAGTCGGAAGAATCCTTCGGAAAACGAAAACAACTTTCACGAGCGGAAAAAGCGATGAGGGTGCTTGGATTGCTGATATTGACAATGACGAAGCTCTGAGATTAATGATGAAAGCGTGTGAATTAGTTTCGAAAGAACTTGGTTTCAAGTGTCGAATAGGAGTGGATATTGCAGCCTCATCACTTTGGGATTCGACGAGAAAACTCTACCTATATCCGCATAAGGGGATCGAGAGAACATCCGAAGAACAAATGGAATACGTTCTACAGCTAATCCATGACTACAACCTCGTTTACGTGGAAGACCCATTTCACGAGGAGGATTTTGAGAGTTTCTCACTTTTGACGAGAAAAGCTGAGGACTGCTTCATCTGTGGTGACGACCTGTTTGTTACGAATGTCCAGAGACTGGAACAGGGGATCAGGAAGGCTGCTGGAAACTCGATAATAATAAAACCAAACCAAGTCGGAACACTAACAGATGCTTGGGAGACTGCCAAAAAGGCTCGAGAAACGCTATTCACCCCTATAGTTTCTCATCGTTCAGGCGACACAGCAAACGCAGAAATCGCTCATCTGGCAGTAGCTTTCCACTGTCCAGTTATCAAAACAGGTGTGGTTGAAGGAGCAAGAATCGCAAAAATCGATGAGCTCATAAGGATAGAAGACACGCTAAAGAAGAGGGCCAGAATGGCTGAAATCCCGCTAAAGGAGAAAAATGCCTTTGTCTGAAAAAGAAAAGACTGAAGAAGAGGAAGCAATCGCCGAAAAGCTCAGTTCCAGAGAGACAGTCAGTGAGGGCATTCCAGCTTCAGCTGAAGAAGAACTACTGCTCCCTCGAGACGTGATGTTGTCCGCCGGCATTCACATCGGCACTCGCATGAAAACTAAGGACATGGAGCCATTCGTCTATCGAGTAAGACCTGATGGTCTGTTTGTCCTAGATGTCAAAAAGACAGACGAACGCATACGTACGGCAGCGAAATTCCTATCTAGATTCGAACCAACCAAAATCTCTGCGATAGCTGCTCGACTCTACGCGAGGTACCCTGTGAGGAAGTTTTGTGAAGTAACACAGTCAACTCCAATTGCAAAAAGGTTCGTTCCAGGAATCTTCTCAAATCCTTTGTATCCAGCTCATCTCGAGCCAGCAGTTATCATAGTTTCTGATCCAAAGGCTGACGTGCAAGCGGTAAGGGAGGCTGGAATAATGGGCATACCAGTTGTCGCCCTTTGCAGCACAGACAATGAATCCTCCGGAGTCGACTTCGTAATCCCAACGAACAACAAAGGTAGACGAGCCCTGGCAGTCATATATTGGATGCTCGCAAGACAAATACTCCGTGAAAGAGGCGAGCTAGCCCCTGACAAGGACCTGGAACTCTCCATTGACGATTTCGAAGCCAAGATAACAAGAATAGAATAGACAGATGAGAGATTCACACTTGAAAGTGAGGAAACCCGCCCAAGCAGGAAGCTTCTACGCTGCCACACCAGAATCGCTGACTGAACAATTGGAAAAGTGCTTCATGCATAGGCTAGGACCAGGGCACATACCCTCTGCCAGACGAGGGGATGCGAACGTGATTGGACTAATCTGTCCACACGCTGGATATGAATATTCAGGTCCAATTGCAGCTCATGCATATTCCGCTCTAGCAGACGATCGTAAACCGGACGTTTTTGTGATCCTTGGCCCTAATCACACAGGAATAGGCAGTCTGCTAGCACTCATGAACGAAGGAACCTGGCAGACCCCATTGGGTGATATCCAAGTGGACGGAGAAACAGCCAATCGAATACATCGAAGCGCTGGTATTGTCGACATCGATGATACTGCTCACCGTCATGAACATTCTATTGAGGTTCAACTACCCTTCCTCCAATATATCTATGGGTCAGCTTTCAAGTTTGTTCCTATTACCTTCACAATTCAGGATCTAGAGTCAAGTCAACTTGTAGGACAATCTATTGCCAAGGCGCTAGAAGGAAAAAACGCGTCAATTATTGCATCTACAGATCTGACTCACTACGAACCTCAGACGAGTGCTCAAAAGAAGGACCGAAAGGCGCTTGAAGCCCTTGAAGATCTGGATGAAACCAAATTCTACTCCACGATCGAAAGCAATCACATAACCGCATGTGGCTACGGTCCCGTTGTCGCCCTCGTTACAGCGGCCAAACTCCTTGGTGGCACAAAAGGTCAAGTCCTAAGCTACCACACAAGTGGCGATATTACCGGAGAATACTCAAGCGTCGTCGGATACTCCTCAGTTGCCGTAACAAAATAGGACCGGCTGAGTCAAGTGGACAGCCCTTTGACAATTGTGGTCTCGTTGCAAAGTCACACACTTGCTCGGGGCAGTTCTTTGCAGGTCTGTGGTTCTGCTTCGACAAACGTTTTATCTTATCAGCGGTAATTCCTTGTGCGGGTGTGACAAACGGGAAAGGGCTCAGGCTTCGGCAAAGTCATACTCTTGAATGAGCATTTTGTTGTATACGGGATTCCAGGAATCGCTTCTGCAGTTGAATCAAGAGCTTATGCAGAGGTGAATTCAGTCACGAAAGGCATGTCTATTGTTGATGAACGAAGCGGAGCGGGAGGGTATACAGAGAAGAAGCGGATCCAACAGAGAGAGTCTGTTAAGCGCATGATTAATGAGATGGGACTCAATATTAACGAGATTCATCTGAAGATCAAGGTGGGAGGCGACCTTCCGGGCTTCAGTGGGATCGGCTCTTCAGCAGCGAGCAGTGTGGCAATTGCTAGAGCTTTGGCAGAGGAACTTGAACTGGTGTTGTCTCCTGAAAAAATTAATGAAATCGCTTATGAAGCGGAGAAAGCCTACGCAGGGAATCCATCGGGAATAGATAATACTGTAGCAACGTTTGGAGGTTTAATATGGTTCAAGAGATCTATGGCAGGACAACCCAACATTATCGAAAAGTTGACCATGCAAAAGCCTGTTGAGGTGGTAATCGGTAACACCGGAGTCGTAGCAAACACTAAGGAGATGGTCGAAGGCGTTGCCGCAAGAAGAACCAGAAGTCGTGAGAAATACGATCGACTTTTTAAGAGAGCGGAAGAGCTGGTCATAGCAGGAAAGAAAGCGGTGGCGGATTCAGACTTGGAAGAAGTTGGCAGGTTGATGAATGAGAATCACTTTCTACTTCAGGAAATCAAAGTTTCAAGTGAAAGACTCGACTTCCTAGTAAACTTGGCTCGAGAAAAAGGCGCGTTGGGAGCGAAACTTACAGGCGGTGGAGGAGGAGGCTGCATGGTAGCTCTAACACCTGGCAAAGCATTACAGGATAGAGTTGCAGCCGCAATAAAAGCGATGGGTTTCCAGGTTCTGAAGACTAGAATTGGAATCCAAGAGCATGATGCAAGAACAGTTCATAGTAGGTGAGAAGATTGAAGCTTAGAGAGTTCATAAAACAGCTTACAACAGAAAAACGATTAGAAAGAATAAGAACAGAGGTTTCTACAGACTATGAACTAGCTGGGATAATGGATGCTCTTGAGGAGAAGCCCGTTTTCTTCGAAAACATAAAGGAATCGACGATTCCTGTTGTAGGTGGTCTTGTTTCCTCAAAAGATTTGGTAGCTAGAGCCCTGGAGCTGGAAAGGGAAGAATTGTTGCCGAGGCTGATTAGAGCAATAGAGAAACCTCTCCCATTACCTACTATCGTTGATAAGGGGGAATGTCAGGAAATCGTGGAGAGGAATGTCGATCTGACCAGGCTTCCGATTATGAAGTATACGGAAAAGGATGGGGGAAAGTACATAGCCTCAGCTGTGGCAATAGTTCGGGACCCTGACCTAGGACGGAACATGTGCTTCCACAGGTTGATGCTGCTAGATAAGAAGAGGTTTGTTGCTAGAATCGTGGAAGATAGGGGAACAGACACTGCGATGAAAAAGTCAGGTGGTGAGCTCGACGTGGCCATATGTATTGGGAATTCAACAGCAGTTCTTCTCTCTGCTGCAACCTCTCTCCCAAAAGGGGTAGACGAATTGGGGATGGCAAACTCACTGGAAAAGACTGAGCTTGTGAAATGTAAGACTATTGATCTGGAGGTTCCAAGAGCCTGTGAAATTGTGCTCGAGGGAAGAATCACCAAGGAACGGAAGCCTGAAGGTCCATTCCTCGACCTCACTGGAATCCCTGACAAGGTCCGAGAGCAACCAGTAATAGACATTCACTGCATGACAAGTAGAGAGAAGCCATTGTACCAGACTATTCTCGCTGGAAGAAGAGAACACAAAACGTTGATGGGGATGCCTAGAGAACCAACCATCTTTTATGAAGCTGGCAAAGTCTGCGATTGCAGAGATGTCCATATAACTGTTGGAGGCTGCAGCTGGCTTCATGCAATCGTCCAGGTAAAGAAACACGCCGAGGAAGATGGGAAAAAGGCCATCAAAGCTGCTTTTGCAGGGCACTCATCGTTGAAGCATTGTGTCGTAGTTGACGAAGACATCAACATTTATGATCCAGTAGATGTTGAGTGGGCTATCGCTACGAGATTCCAGGCAGATAAGGATGCAATCATACTCCCAAACCAACGAGGCTCATCTCTTGATCCTTCCGGAGATTTGACTGAAGGGAGAAAAGCAGTCACCTGCAAAATGGGACTTGACGCAACAATTCCACTGACCACAACAGGCAAAGGTTTCAAGAGGGAAGAATATAGAAAAGTCAAGCTGAAGAAACTGGTGTGATAGCGTGCACCTGACAAAAGAAGAAGAGAGAATGCTTCAGGGTGAAGAAGGCTTCACAGCTAGGAAATCTATGGAAATACTCGTTGCTCTGGGAGACATCTATGGTGCAGAACGGCTGGTGCGGGTGGCTTCAGTGCAAGTAGCTGGCGTATCATACCACAATCTGGGCGATGCTGGTCTCGAGTTTCTGAATGAACTAGCAGTAGATGGCAAGGTTAGAGTCTTGACCACCTTGAATCCTGCAGGAATGGATCTATCGGATTGGAAGAAACTTGGTATCGATGATGAGTTTGCTAGAAAACAGAATCTGGTGATACGTGCGTTCGAGAAGATGGGAATACTAATCTCGTGCACGTGCACTCCCTACTTGATTGGCAATCTTCCAAGATACGGAGAGCATATTGCTTGGTCCGAATCCTCTGCTGTCACTTTCGCTAATTCAATCCTAGGATCAAGATCAAACAGAGAAGGCGGCCCATCAGCCCTCGCAGCTGCGTTTACAGGCAAAACACCATACTACGGGTTACATCTGGACAAGAAGAGAGTTCCTGACATCCATGTGCACGTAGCTACAAAACTCGACAAGCTCTCAGATTGGGGGGCTCTCGGCTACTGCATAGGCAAGATGGCGGAGAACCGAATACCATTCATAACGGGCATCGATGATGCTGACCTAGATACACTGAAATCGTTTTGTGCATCCGTGGTTACCTATGGCGCAAAACCACTATTTCACATGAAAGGAATAACTCCTGAATCAGCACGATTTCAGCCACCTCGAGAGACAATTACTGTTGAGCAGAAGGACATTGAAGCAGCATATCAGAGCATCAATGAAGATTTTTCGACTGTCGAGTTTGTGTGCATCGGGTGTCCCCATTGTTCTATCAAGCAAGTGGCTCAAATAGCTAGACTCTTGAAAAATAAGAAGATATCTCCTCAGGTTGAACTCTGGATCGCGTGCTCCAGAGTTGTGAAGCAGATTGCTGACAGGAGAGGCTACACTGACATAATCGAACAAGCGGGAGGTAAATTCGCCTGTGACACATGTATGGCTGTCGCTCCTCTGCGAGGACGGTTTCGATCAGTTGTCACACCCTCCGCCAAGGGATGCTATTACTCTCGACACAACCGGATGATGACCAAAATGGGAAGCGTAGAAGAATGTATTGAAGCGGCGGTCACAGGAAGATGGAGCTAAAAGGACGAATCATTTCCAAGGGTGTCGCAGAAGGCGAAGCCATTACAACGTCCCAACCAATCTCATTCTATGGTGGAGTTGATCCAGACACCAGTGAAATCGTGGAGAAAGGACATGAGCTGGAGGGCAAGTTAATCAAGGGCAGAATGCTTGTTTTCCCAACTGGGAAGGGATCTACTGTTGGATCCTATACACTCTATCGGATGAAAAAGAATGGGGCAGCTCCAATTGGCGTCATAAATCAAGAGTGTGAGACAGTCGTTGCCGTTGGTGCAATAATCTCGGAAATCCCTTGCGTCGACAAAATCGAGATTTCCAAAATAGAAACTGGACAATTCGTCCGGATAGATCATGGTGTTGTCACGATATTGAGGTAGAGAACTGGAGCACTTATTTTGCGCTTTCGAAACACCTTGGAAAAGCGAGCGAACCAAATGCTTCATTGCCAACGGATGACCCAAACCATTTAAACGATGCTGCGAGGGAATAAAGCAGGTCAGGAGAGTAAGGGTTCTGAAGCAAAATTCTTCAGAGGGGGTTTGGAAATCCCGAACGAAACCTGAAAGTGGCTTGACTGTGCTGAAGCTTGGAGGCGCTGCCATAACTCGAAAAGAATTGGTGAAAACTGCGGATTCCGCTGCGATCAATCGCCTGGCAAAAGAGATTGCCGATGCGAGAGTTGGGTCTCTGGTGCTCGTCCATGGAGGCGGTAGTTTTGGTCATCCCATTGCAGAGAAATACAAGATCAAGGATGGATACAAGGTGGAATCACAACTTGTAGGCTTTGCTGAAACCCATCAGTCAATGCTAGAGCTTAACAAGCTGGTCTTAGATGCTATAATAAACTGTAATATGGCTGCCGTTCCAGTCACACCCTCATCCTGCATTGTTTCGAAGGCGGGTCGAATCCAACTCCTATTTGATTGTAGCTTGAGAATGATGCTGAATAGAGGTTTTGTTCCGATCCTGTTCGGAGACACAATTCTGGATGCAGACATGGGATTTACAATCCTTTCAGGAGATCAACTAGTTGCAACTCTAGCAATAGCATTCAACGCTAACAAGGTAATTCTCGGGTCTGACGTTGATGGCCTTCTGACAGCTGACCCTAAGATTGATCCTTCTGCTGAACTAGTTGATCACATCAACCTGCAAGAGCTTAACAAGATGATTAGCAGTATTGAAGAATCGAAAGTGACTGACGTGACAGGTGGCATGTTGGGAAAGGTTGCAGAGCTTGTACCCGTTGCGCAAGCGGGGATTCCAATTCTGATGACAAACGCCAGGAAGAAAGATAATATTCGCAAGGCACTGATGGGTGAAAACGTGGTGGGTACACTGATAAGGAGGAAGTGATGCAGCCTGTCGAGTTCCATAGAGGATCGAAAAGCTGAACACATTGACATTTCTCTGAATGAGGACGTGAAAGCTCGAAAAATCACAACGAATTTCGAGAATGTACACTTTGTGCACAAAGCATTACCTGAAACTGACCGAGACAGAATATGCCTCACTACAAACGTTTTTGGTCATGATTTTGCCGCTCCCGTTTTTGTTGGCGCAATGACTGGGGGAACTGCCAAGGCGACTAGCATAAATGCGTGCATTGCTGAAGCCGTTGAGGAGCTCGGTCTCGGAATGGGAGTAGGAAGCCAACGAGCAGCCATTGAGAACCCTGAACTTGACTCGACCTATCGGATCGTGAGGAAGAAAGCTCCAACAGCTTTCCTGGCGGCGAACATTGGCGCCCCTCAACTTGTTCAAGGATATGGAGTGCAAGAAGCTGAGAGGGCTGTTGAGATGATCGAGGCTGACGCCCTCGCGATTCACTTGAACCCCCTCCAAGAAGCGATTCAACCAGAAGGAGAAACAAAATACGTGGGTGTTTTTCGAAAGATCGTGGAACTGGCAAAGGATGTGGACATACCGATAATTGTCAAGGAGACTGGTGCTGGCATATCCGCTGAAGTGGCTCAAAGGCTCGAACAAGCGGGAGCAGATGGCATCGACGTTTCTGGAGCCGGTGGGACAAGTTGGGCGGCAGTAGAGTATTATCGCGCGACAAAGGACCGAAGAATGGCACAGCGAAGGCTCGGCGAACATTTTTGGGATTGGGGCCTAACTACCGTGACAAGCTTGGTCGAAGTCTGTCAGTCCACGAAACTTCCAGTCATTGCTTCTGGTGGAATCCGAACTGGAGTTGAAGTTGCGAAGTCGGTGGCTCTCGGCGCAAGTCTAGCAAGTATGGCCACACCACTTCTGCGACCTGCCACAAAAAGCAGTAGTGAAGTGAAGAAAGTCTTGAATCTTACTATTGATGCACTGAGGAGCACCATGTTTCTCGTGGGCGCCGAGACTGTGGAGGATCTAGCTAGGGTCCCGCTTGTATTGCAAAAAAGAAAATCTCAATAGTAAAAAAGACGCTGCTTCAAGCCTGAAACGTATGCGAGGCGATAA
>CAYFWV010000029.1:0-13386 GCA_964346975.1 uncultured Candidatus Bathyarchaeia archaeon | reverse complement strand
CTATGCTAAGTCCGGTTTCACCCTCTTTGAGAAGATACTTAAATCGTCTGTTGGTTTGCTCTGCTGTACCGAAGCCGCTGAACTGCCTCATGGTCCAAAGGCGTCCTCGATACATTGTTGCATGCACTCCGCGAGTGAAAGGATACTCTCCCGGGAATCCTAGCGAATTACTGTAATCAAAATCCTTGTTGTCAAGAGGAGTATAGAGCCTCTTGATCGGCATTTCAGAAATGTTTCGAAACTCTGGTTTAGTTTCAGGATGCCGCTTCAACCAATTGGGAACTATCGTTTCTTCCCAGTGCTTCTGGCGCTTGCTCAGGTCTTTCGAAGAAGCCGAATGATTATCACTCAATCTGCACGCCCTCCTCTGCAAGTTTGGATACATAGAGTTGCCAGACAGCCTAAAAAGTTATCCTCACCATACTATTTCCCAATTAGGTTGCTTTTTCGAGGAGGAAGATTCACTTCCGGTTTCTGAAGAACATCAACCCATCTTTTTCAGTCGCGTATTCAGATTTTCAGCATTACGCGATCTCAAATGCTATTCGGTAATGGAGGTGAGTACTGGTGTCCGGGATACGTACTTCAAGGAACGTGTAAACGTATGAGATTCCTGGGTTGATTGCCTCCACTGTCACAGCTATGTAAATGGTTTCCAAGCTGCCTAGGTCAAACCACAATCCAACAGTTTGATTGAATGCTCCGTTCTCGATTGCGATTTGGGTTGAATTTCCGTTTGTGGAATTGCGGAAGTAGATGGTGCAGTTCTGCAAACGACCTACACCAGAGTCAGAGTATTTATTTAGCCTAATCTCCCGAGAGGCTGTCTCAGTGTTGTTCACTCTCAAGATGTAATCAAAATCATTTCGAGTATAATTAATGAACAACAATGCCGCATCAACGTACATCGACTCACCTGAGAGTACTTTTTCTGCTCTGAATCTCAATTGTCCATCGTTCACTTCTGTCCATGTTGGCAAAGTGGACAGACATGAATAGTTATGCCACCCCCAAGCACCTGCAGTGGGGAGAAATTGGGATACAGAGTGTGGACCGCCTGTAGAATTGTACAGGTAGATTTGAATTTCATCATCAGATCCAACTTCACCCATAGCGTACAAACATATCTTGACGTCAATTATCGTTCCAAGACTGTTGCTGTTTGTAAAATTGAATCTGCTTTCATACTGATTGTCGGTCAATGGTGTAATCCAAACATAATTAGCAGCATAGTCAATTGCATCAAGGTAGGGAGATGCACCAGCTTCTTCCCAATCAACTTCATCACCAGTAAAACCATCCACCCAAAGCTCCAAAGCATTATTCTCTTGGACACGTACTTTTGCACTGGTGTTGTTTGTGTAGATTGTGCTGGTGCCAGCAGTACCACTTTGGAGAATAACATCGGGAGAGCTAACTGCTGTCTGAGACTCCATAGTTAAGGAATAGTAGACGGAAGCTTCTGTGGTCACTGCGGGACCGAGCAAAACCAGTACAAAGACCACAACCAGAATGGGTCGAGAGACATCTATAGGACTCGGTCTTGCTCCAATCATAGCATTCGCTTACCGTTAGCTATAGATTTGTGATTCTTGTTCATGAACTACTTAAGAGGTATGAATCCAGAATCTAAATGCAAACTCTAGGAAAGGGCTTTCCAAATGCTGACAAGCATTCTAGAAGAATGGGGTTGTGCGGGAACCAATCGGGTGACATCTCTACCTTCGATGCAACTGTAGAGCCTTCTTCTATCGGGTTTTTTATGCTCTGAGAGGCGTAATGTTCGGCAAAAGTGGACCTGTTCGTTACCAAATGGCTCTCCTGTGAAGGAAAGAAAGCATTGGAATGGGAAAGAGTAGCTCTCAGAAGCAAAAGAAAAACAGGGGATTTGCAGGGATACCTCTAGTGCGTTGTCTACTGTGCCTAGTATATCTCCATACCAGATTCCCATTGTCCTTGCCCCGCGCGCGCTGCCAGCTTGGACCTACTCTCCAGTATGCTCTTCATTCTCGTGGTCAATGACCGCATCAGGCTCTTCATGGGTGAAACTGCACCAGCTACAATGCCAAGGATCATCTAGTTTCGAGCGATACATGTGCATGTATCCGCCGAGCTTGTATTTGTGGTAATCACAGCAGCGCCATCACACAGGCTACAGAGAGAGGACAGTGAATCTAGCATCCGTCGAATCTTGGAATCGTCACAAGAATCTTTGCAGTGCACTCATAGCAAGGCTTTGCTGACACGTGAAGCCTGAGACACTTTCTTCATAAGCGCGAATGTTCATCTCAATACTGTGATATGCGTGCAAGATGCCATTTTCACAGAACAAGAGCGCGCAGCGCTTGAGTCGTTCTTGGTGCATACGAAAGCAGACCAGCCAACTGTGTCCAGAGTTCTGAAGAGGATGGATGCAAACAAGATCCTGTTCGAAGACGTCTACCTCTACTTGAAAGTGAGAAAATTGATGAGCAAATGACCCAGTCTCGCCAGCTTCACTTGTGAGTGGTTGTCAATACTTTGTTTGAGCCCATATGTGTTGAAGAACGTTCCCGCTTTCTGAAAGCATCCTTTCAAGCGACTGCGCAAATTCGCTTCTTCTCAGCTTGTCAACTGAGCCTATCGCTTCTTCGAGCCTGCTATCGAATCTTATATCTCCTAGGAAGCTGACTTCAAGTTTCTCGACGCTCTCTCGCACAAATGGAGAATCAGTCATCTTCATGTTCTCGATGACACCTATGATAGGAACTCGCACGCTATTCAAGAGTTCTATCAGTTTTCTCACGGTTTCGAAGGCTAGGCTTGAAGGCGATGTTACAACTAGAAACTGCACCTGTTTCACGAGCCTGATGATGTCGAGTGTTGCGTCTCCTAATCCTGGAGGCATGTCAATGACCAGAAAATCTAACGCACCCCAGCGCGTTATCGCAAGGAGCTCTATTAAAGCGTTGGAAACATCAGAGCCTCTCAAAGGTGACGCAGCATCCCCGGCGAAGTAGACAATCGACATGTAGAGCATCCTTTCAATGCTTGGCGGTATGATCCCCTTTTCCTCAGTCGGTTGAGCATTTCTGATTCCTAGGATTAGGTGTGTAGATGGACTCGTGAAATCCAAGTCAAGGAGACCTACTTTGTAATTCCTTCTAGACAAGCTGAGAGCCAAGGTGGACGCTACAATACTCTTCCCCACTCCTCCTTTGCCGCTTGAAACCGCAATGATTCGACTGATCTTACTCAACCGCTCTGCAATGATCCCTATTCTTGGATCGACCATGACTACTTCACTCCTTTTACAGATGCCAGCCAGACTCCCCGCCCTGTCAGGATCTCGAAGTCTGGACTATGGCACGCTGGGCACCTCAGGTATGTGTGGGCGACTTCTGGGACAAAGTGAATCGCTTCAACAGTATCAGCATCCATGGTGTCAGCTCGAAATTTCCATCGAGTTCCACAGACTTTACATTGCAATTCAGCCTTCACTGTGCTAATACAGAATCGTGTCTGCTCTATGATCGGCGACCTGAGCTGATCAAGCGCAAAACGCATTATCTGGTGATCCAGCTGTTGCAGTTCTCCAACTTTGATGTCGACTTCATTCACTTCTCTTAACCCCTCTTCTTTGACTATCTTGGAGACTGTATCTATGACAGCTTCAGCCAGAGCCCATTCATGCATGTTAAACCTTCAGTCCACGCCCTTCTTAAAAATATTGAGCTGGCTATGTTATCATAAAGCAATTCTTAAAAAGCATCATTCTTCTCTTAAGACAATGCTACAGTGTGGTTACAGCAATGAGCGACATCGTCTACACTACTGTCTGCTTTGAAAAGCCAGGCTCTCAGAACACAGAGGAAACATTGAGACTGGCCTTGGAGCGAGCCAACAAACTGGGTATTCAAAGCATCGTAGTCGCTTCAACTACTGGATCCACAGGCGTGAAAGCCTCAAGGATCTTTCAGAAACACAATCTGGTTGTTGTGTCTCATGTGACCGGGTTCAGAGAACCCAATGCTCAAAGCTTGCTGGGACAGAACAGAGAGTTAATAGAGACGAACGGTGGGCGTGTAGTCACAGCTGCGCACGCATTCGGGTCGATTGGAAGAGCCGTCCACAGGAAATTCGGAGCAATCCAACTCGATGAACTCGCAGCCAATATTCTCCGATTGTTCGGACAGGGGACGAAAGTTGCGTGTGAGATCGCCTGTATGGCAGTGGATTCGGGCTTGATTAGATCAGGTGAATTGATAGTGAGCATTGGCGGTACACATGAAGGTGCAGACACAGCCCTTCTGATGAAGCCAAGCAACACGCACACCTTCTTTCAAACCAAGATTAAAGGAATTATCTGTAAGCCGAATCTCTAGAGCTCCTGCGGTCAGTTTCATGCCTCGTTCGAAGTATTTGTGGTAGCTGATGAATGACAAGTATGAAACCGGAAAGGGTGTGAAGAGAACCACTATGACAACCTGGACGACATCTCAAGCCACAGGGGTGCTGGGTTGAAATGGGGAATGATGAAGGATGATTGGAATTCTCTACAGTCGTGAATTGAAGAACTATGACTTTGGCCCTGGCCATCCTTTCAGAGGAGATCGATATCAGCGTTTCATGGACTACTTCAACATGACACTGAAAAAAACGGGAACATTCGAAGTACTAACGAAAGATGATGCTGCCAGCGATTCAGAGCTGTCTCTTGCACACGAAGAAGACTACATACAAGCACTGCAAGAGGCCTCAAGCGGCGCACCAGTGTCAAACCTGTGGCGATACATGAGCGGAGACAACGTCAATCCTCGAACGAGGCGTTTCCCAACGGGCATCGAGCACGCCGCACGAGTCATAGTGAAGAATTCTATTCTTTCATGCGATCTCGTTCACAAGGGGCAGTATGAAAAAGCCATATGCCTCGGGGGAGGACTACACCACGCCAGACCAAGATTCGGCGAAGGCTTCTGCGTATACAATGACGTTGTGATCGCCGCAAGACACTTGATCACGAAACGCCGGTTGAAACGAATCTTGATACTCGACACCGATGCTCACGCAGGAAATGGAACCTGTGACGCCTTCTACTCAGATCCACGAGTTCTCTTCATAGATATACACCAGAAGTTCATCTATCCCGGATCTGGCTACGAGGATGACATAGGGGATGACGCAGGTGCAGGTTTCACGGTGAACGTGCCGCTACCTGCATTTGCAGGTGACGATGCGTACAGACTCGTTTTTAATCAAATCATCTTTCCCCTAGCTGAAGAGTTCAACCCTCAGATCATCATCAGGAATGGCGGATCTGATCCGCATCCTTGTGATGAGATAACACAGCTAGGGTTGACACTTGAAGGCTTCAGGTTCGTGGGAGCAAGTGTTAGAAAAGTCGCGGAAATTTGTGATGGAAAGGAAGTGGATCTACTCTGCTCCGGCTACAGACCTGAGGTTCTTTCGAGAGCATGGGTGGCGCTGATCGCTGGCCTAGCCAACGTTGAGATCACTCTAGACGAGCCCATTCCAATGCGAACAAGCAGGAATCAGATGATCGGCGAAACAGGTGCAATAGTGGAAAGAGTGAAGAGAAACCTGCACCAGTATTGGCCGATCTTGAAGCGGTAACAGTCAGCTACGTCTTCCCAAGCAGCTTGGTATCGATATGGGCAATTCTAGCTTCGGTGTCTTTGTAGCCCAGGTCAAAAGCGCGCAAGTTGATGGCGAGGAATCTCTGTGGTACAAGTTCCTTCAGGGCTCCCTTCACGTGGGATAGTTCCAGTTTTAGTCTTCCAGTAGCAGCAAGGGCTCCCAGCATTACGGTGTTCTGAGTCACTATGGCACCAGCCTTTTCGGACAATGTGAGAGCGTCGATCTGGACAAGGTGCTTCGTGAAGGAGCTAGTTTTGTCGATGATGTCTGCGAGGTCAGGGTATTTTGCTCCGCAGATCCTGTAGGGATGTGTATTCATGATGGCCATCGTTTCTTCTGATGCATATCTCATGTTTCGAAGGGTCTCCATCGGCTCAAAACCAACGATCGCATCTGCGGTTCCATCGAGGATGGTGGCTGCAAGTGCTTGGTCACCCACGCGAACATGAGACACTACGGCTCCGCCACGTTGAGCCATGCCGTGCAACTCACTTACACGTACATTGTAGCCTGCGTTGACAGCTGCTGTGCCTAGGATCTCCGCTGCCAGCAATATCCCTTGTCCGCCGACTCCTGCAAGGACGATGTTGGCTATGCTCACTGGGCGATCCCCCCGCCTATTGCTTTGTAGGGGCATATGGACATGCATAACGTACAGGAAGCACAGAGTGTCTCATCAACCGTGAGTCCACTTCGACCTACAATGATAGCTGGGCACCCAGTGGATTGAACACAGGCCATGCAGCTGTTGCACTTTTCCGTGATTTTCATAGGATCGAGCTTTCGTCCGCTCTTTCGTCTCTCTCTGAGAACCAGGAGAGTGCACGGAGCTCGAAAAACAACGACTGAAGGCCCTTCTGTCCTCATGGCTTCTTTGAGAATCTTTGTGGCGTCCTTGACTTTGAATGGATTGATGACTCTAACATATTTCACTCCGAGTCCTTCAGCTGCGTTCTCTATTAGGATAGAATGTGAATCAGTTCCCATTGCGGTCACGCCTGTTCCTGGGTGCGGTTGATGACCAGTCATTGCTGTTGTCAAATTGTCCAGTACCACAAGCGTGACATTATGGTTGTTGTACACGGCGTTCGCGAGACCTGGTAGCGTCGCGTGGAAGAATGTGGAATCCCCCACGACTGCGACGGTCCTGGATCCAACAGCCCTGCTGATTCCTCCGGCTGTGCCGATGCTTGAACCCATACATATCAGCAGATCCCCAACGTTAAGTGGCGGCTGAATTCCTAACGCGTAGCAGCCGATATCTGTGGCCACGATCGTCTTCCCACCGGTTGCTCTCTTTATAACATAGAACGATGCGCGGTGAGGACAGCCTGGGCAGAGAACCGGAGGTCTAGCCAACAGGAAATTCCGAAGACCTTTGAGATCTGCATCGATCTTCTCGAAATCAATAGGCGGGCTTCTGCCAGCTATCTTCGCAAGAGCTTCAGCAACCATTCTCGTTGAGAACTCTCCGAAAAGTGGGAGCAGACAATCTTTGGTCTTTCCATATATCTCCAACGCCGGTGCGCAATCCTTGGCTACTGCCTTCATTTGCACTTCCAAGAATGGTTCCAGTTCCTCAACCACGAAGACCTTCTCATAGCTCTCTAGAAAACGAGCCAGTTTTTGTTCAGGAAGTGGATGTAACATTCCCAGTTTCAGGATTCCCGCATCTAATCCAAGCAGCTCTACAGCTTCCACAACGTAGTTGAAGGCTGCCCCTGAACACACTATGCCGAGATTCTTGCCCTGTTTCACAACTTTGTTGTATGGACACCGTTCGGAGATGGCTTTCACCTGCTCGACTTTCTCAAGCAGAGCTTTGTGCTGAGTCCTGGCATTAGCGGGGACCATGACAAACCGTTTCGTGTCTTTGATGAATTTCCCCTTCATCCTAACCTCTTTCAGGGGATTGAAGACTGTTGGTCCTCGTGTGTGACTCACTCGTGTTGTTGTACGTAGGATGACTGGCAGTTGGAGTTGTTCTGACAGCTCAACAGCGTAAGGGACCATGTCCTTTGCCTCTTGAGAATTTGTTGGTTCTAAGCAAGGCAGCTTGGAGATCAGAGCGTAGTAGCGGTTGTCCTGTTCGTTTTGTGAACTGTGACACTCTGGATCGCCCGCTGTAGCTATCACCAAGCCTGCTTTGACGCCCACATAGGCAAGGGTCATCAACGCGTCCGCAGCCACATTCAAGCCTACATGTTTCATGGCACAAAGGGCTCGGATTCCACTGATCGCCGCTCCCGCAGCAGTTTCCAAGGCTACAATTTCGTTGATGGAATATTCCATGTGCAGGCCTACATCCTTGGCCACAACTGCGATGGAATCTCCAATTTCTGACGCGGGAGTACCTGGGTAAGTAGTGACAACTCCTATTCCGGCCTCTAAAACACCTCGTGCAATCGCTTCGTTGCCTAGTAACAGCCGTGTCTGCCGTTTCTTCTCCAATAGAACACGTAAGTCAGGCAAAATGTACACTCTCAACCTTAAGAAAGTGTTCATTAAGGAATTAGCGCTCATATAGGTTTCGTCATGGCAGCGCAGATACGCATCAGATCATTGATGAAGGAAAGCGATAGCTGTATTTGGGATTAACAATGTTTTTCATTATATCAGAGAAGAATAGGGTCAGGATCACAAT
This sequence comes from uncultured Candidatus Bathyarchaeia archaeon, assembly GCA_964346975.1. GTDB lineage: Archaea > Thermoproteota > Bathyarchaeia > Bathyarchaeales > SOJC01 > JAUWDF01. The sequence goes on along the minus strand of CAYFWV010000029.1, from coordinate 5,105 downwards.
GATGGCGAGACAGACCGTGAGTTGATCGCCCGGACCTTGAGCAAAAGGCAGGAGAAACTTGTGAGACCGAATCATGCAATCTTTGTCTTAGCGGGATTTGGCATCCTTGGGTGTGTCTGTCTCGGCTTCGTCATCAGCCTCGGCAACTATGTCACCAACGAATACGTAGACCATGACTTACCAGGATCTCCTGTCATTCAAGAATACGACTTCAGAATCGGGGGTGAATATGGTTTCATAACGCTGTTCTTTCTCCTCAGTGGATGTGTGCTCGCAATCGGTGGGAACCTCACGTGCATCAGTATGATGCAACAGCAAAAACTGGCCACGCAGAACCCGATTGAAAGCAAAGATAGGTTCACTGAGAAGCGCGTGTGGAATGGACTAGTCAAGATCTGCCGGCAATGTAAGCAAATGCTCCCCATCAAGTCCAGGTTCTGCCCGAAGTGCGGATCCACTTCCTTGCAGCTTCAGAGCGTTGTCAACCGGAGGGCTCACGAAATTCAGTCTGTCCAGGCTAGTGCATCCACGTAGCTGTGGAAACTACATGGTTTTCGACAAGTAGTTCAGTATAGTAAGCTTCTGCATTTCAGTTGTGCCCTCGTAAATCTCTGTGATTTTTGCACACCTGTGGAATCGTTCAATGTGATAGTCTGCCAAGTATCCGTACCCTCCATGAACTTGGATCGCTTCATCTGTTACTTCCATAGCTACTCTTCCGCTGTATGCTTTGGCCATTGAGGTTGCCATTGGACTTACTTGTCCACGGTCGTAAAGCCAAGCTGCTTTGTATGTGAGAAGCTTTGCAGCTTCAATCTTCGTTGCCATGTCCGCAAGTTTGAAGGAGATGCCTTGATTCTTGATTATTGGAGCTCCAAACTGCCTTCGCTCTTGGGCATACTTGAAGGCTTTCTCGAAGGCTCCTTGCGCCATTCCAATTGCCTGAGCAGCGACTGTTATTCTGGTTCCATCAAAAAGCTCCAATGCGTAGTAGAAGCCCTTGTTAAGCTCACCTACCAGGTTGCTTCTTGGGATTTTCAGATCGGACATCGCAAGGGATCCAGTAACACAGGGCTTGATTCCCATCTTGCCGTGAAGCTTTGATGATTCTAATCCTTCAGTTCCCTTTTCGACTAGAAAGAGACTTTGTCCTCTGTGCGGAGGGGAAGAGTCTGAGTCTGTTTGGCACAACAGGACGAAGATGTCTGCGATTGAGGCATTTGTGATGAATTCTTTACCTCCATTTATAATCCATCCACCTTCACGTTGAATCGCTGTCGAGTTCATACGTGTTATGTCGCTCCCATGCTCTGGTTCAGTGAATGCCGCCGCAGATATTGAGTTCCCTCTCGCCAGCGGCGGGATGTACTTGTCTCGCTGCTCCTGTGAGCCATGCTTCAGTAGAATGTCCGGAATCATAAGGTTTCCAAGCGAGATCGCGGCACCCAATCCTGGGTCTACTCGACACATTTCCTCGACAACAATGCAATCCTCAACTAGTCCGTAGCCTTGTCCTTCATACTGTTCGGGGATTCGCATACTGGTGAATCCCAGTTTGGCAGCTTTCTTGTAAAGATGCATAGGGAATTCTTCTCTGGCATCAAATTCCAAGGCCAATTCAGGAGTGAATTCTTTCTCAGAGAATTCGCGGATCGCTCTCCTTACTTCGTCTTGTTCACTGCTGAACTTGAAGTCCATCCATTTCTCCTTCTCTAGGTTAGAGTTATCCATTCTGATCTTTTAATTGATATGTTTTGCGTGGTGCAATACGCTTGATTCGACCAGAGAGTTTGGGGAAACCTTTGACCGGGAGTGTTCATACTTGATGGAGCAGGTTGCTGCTTGGTCAACCGTTTGGCTCAATAAGACTTCGGTAGGCCTAGAACATGCTCTCCTATGAAGGCGAGAGCCATCTGATGAGTTACAGGAGCCAATCTGATCAAGTTTATTTCCCGCCACCATCGTTCCACGTCGTATTCAACAGCGTATCCATAGCCTCCGAGGGTTTGCATGGCATGGTAAACCGCTTGCTCACCTGCTTCAACAGCAGCAACCTTCGCCATGTTCGCCTCAGCTCCACATGGTTGACCTCTGTCATAGAGGCCAGCAGCTTTGTAGTTCAGCAATCTTGCGGACTCTATTTTGGCCTTTGCCTCCGCTAAGGGGAATTGAATGGCTTGGTGGGAGCCAATCGGTACATCAAAAACCTTTCTTTCCCTTGCATATGTTATTGCCTTGTTCATTGCCAGGAGACCGAGCCCTCCAGCAGCTGCAGAAAATGACATTCGTTCTGGGTTCAAAGTATCAAGGATAAGACGCCATCCCTTGTCCTCCTCACCCAGCAAGCTTTCTTCAGGAATCCTGAGGTCACTCAGGTAGACTTCACATGTCTTGGAGTAGTTGATGCCATGTTTCTCGATTGGCACAATCTCGATGGCAGGATTTGGTAGATCTACGAGAAAAAGGCTCAAACCGTCAGTTCTCTTGGACGCCTTCTCCAACGCAGTTGTTCTTGTTATTAGCAACATTCCTTTCGCCCTGTCCGCGCCAGAAATGAAGGTTTTGCGTCCGCTAACCAAGTATTCGTCACCATCTCTCTGCGCCAAGGTCTTGGTGTTGAGAGTGTTTGTGCCTGCATCAGGCTCGGTGAGAGCCATGCAGAATTCCATGCCTTTCACGATTCGTGGCAGATATTTTTCTTTCTGGTTCTCATTCCCATGCTTTGAAATTGAGAGTCCCCCGAAAATGGAAGTTAGAACTAGAAACCAAGTTCCCGCTAGTCCACAACTTTCGCTGGTGAGTGTTTCCATGGCCAGTATCATTTCAAGCATTCCCATCTGGCCGCCACCATATACCTCTGGAATCATGATGCCGGTGAAGCCCGCGTCAACCAAAGCCTTCCAAAAGCTGTCAGGAAATGCATGTTTTCTATCTTTTTCTCGCCAGAAGTCTGGTTGGAAGTCTCTGGCAATCTCTGATGCTGCTTGAACCAGCATCTGCTGTTCAGTGCTGAGATCGAAATCCATGTTTTTCACGTCAGACGCTCAGTGTCTCTACACAGATCCGGTTCCGTCTCTTGCTACTTCCCTGTCCAGGTTGGCTTCCTTTTCTCTATGAAAGCAGACACGCCTTCCTGCAAATCCTCCGTGGATCCCACGACTCCGAAGCCTTCGCGTTCCAATTCCAGTGCTGTCTCCAAGTCTGTTTCTACTCCCTTTTCTATGAGAGTTTTTGCTACCGCGAGTGCTTCAGGTGCTTTGCTGGCTAGCTGATTGGCGAATTCCTTTGCGGCTGTTTCTAGCTCTTCTTTGGGTACTACTCTAGTGACCAAACCCCAATCAAAGGCTGTCTTTGCATCAATTATCCGACCGGTATAGATGAGTTCCTTTGCCTTGGCCTTTCCGACGATTCTGGGTAGTCGCTGGGTTCCACCCCAACCTGGGATGAGTCCAATGTTGATTTCTGTCTGTCCCATCTTGGCGTGCTCACTGGCCACGCGGAAGTCACATGCCATGGAAACTTCCATCCCTCCGCCTAGTGCATAGCCATTTATTGCTGCGATTACAGGCTTTTCACTGCTCTCGATTGCATTGCAGATTCGGTATCCCATTCTTGATAGATCCCTTGCTTTCCCAGCATTCATACCTTGCATGGCTTTGATATCCGCTCCAGCAGAAAATGCTTTCTCTCCTGCTCCAGTCAAGATAACTGCCTTCACATCCTTGTCTTCTCTCGCATCTTTCATAGCGACCAGAAATTCTTCTGCGAGTTCCTTGCTCCATGCATTCAACGCTTCTGGACGGTTCAACGTAATTGTGACGATTCCGTCCTCTTTGGAGTACAAGATGTATTGAAGTCCCATGCCAATTCCTCACTAGTGTCCTCCAGTCCACTCGTAGAATCCCTTGCCTACCTTGCGTCCAAGTAGCTTCGCTTGAACCATTTGTCTGAGACCTGTGGTCGGATGAAATCTGGGATCAATCCCTTGCTCCAGCACCTCTGCAATCGACAACGTTGTGTCTGCACCGATATAATCTAGAAGCTTTAAAGGGCCCATGGGCCAATTTAACCCAAGTTTGATAGCTTTGTCTATGTCATCTCTATCTGCCACGCCTTCCCAGAAGAGAGCCACAGCTTCGTTCAGGGCAGGTATCAGGATGCGGTTAACTATGAATCCAGGGCTATCTTTCTTTACCAAGACCGTTTCTTTCCTCATTCTATGAGCTGTATCAATTATTGCGTCAATCGTTTCGTTGGAAGTCCTCATTCCTCTTATCACCTCTACAAGTTGCATGAGCTGGGGCGGATTGAAGAAGTGCATGCCGCAGACTTTCTCAGGTCTGCTGGTCAGGGCGGCAAGTTGCGTGATGCTGATAGAGCTGGTGTTTGAAGCGATGATCGCGTGTTTAGGAGCACATTCATCCACTTCTTTGAAGGTTGGTGTTTTGATTTCGATTCTCTCTGGAACAGCTTCGATTACTAGATCAGCATCCCTCGCAGCCTCCTCCAAACTTAGTGTTGGATGTATTCGTTCCATGATTTGCTTCGCTTCTCCACTCTTGAGCTGACCCTTACTCTCGAATTTCTCTAAGCTCGTGCGTATCATCTTCATACCGCTGTCGAGGAATCGTTGTTCGACGTCCCTAAGTGTGACATGATAGCTACATGTCTGAGCCGCAACTTGGCAAATTCCATGACCCATCAGTCCAGCACCGAGGACTGCTATCTTGTTAATTTCCATTAGTCATTCTCCACACTGTTTAGAATAGTGGAGAGTAGCATCTTCTGGTTATTAGTGTTTGGATTCACTAGCAAAAACAGAGTCCCTAATGGGCTGCTCATTGAGTAGGTGTCGAGATGAAAAGGTTGTGCTGCTAGTCGCCTGCCTTCCTTGCTGGAAAGAGCTTCTCGAGTTTCTTCTCAGATAAAGGTTTTGACACTAGGCTGACAAGAGTGTAGACTAGGGCCGAACCGACCATTAGAAGTAGCGCCCAGTAGCCCCAGTGGTACAAACCTATTTGCCTTCCAGACGCATTGGGATGTAAGATTGTAAGCGCTAGACCATAGACTATTGTAGCAGTTGCACCCCACTTGGTCGCTCTTTT
>CAYFWV010000028.1:0-76767 GCA_964346975.1 uncultured Candidatus Bathyarchaeia archaeon | reverse complement strand
AACCTCGAAACCGAGGTTCGAGTTATCTGCCATTTCACATAGCGCTGATACTACCCCACCTTCCGCTGCATCATGCATAGCGTTCACTCCATCAACCTTGGCGAGAATGCATGCGTCTTTGACGCAACTCTGCATATTAACTAGCTTGAGAAGATCATGAGTTCTGGAAACTGTTAGGAGTCTCTCCGCAAGGGGTGTATGTTTCAAAGCAAAGTTGACTACTGTTTCCAAGCCAAGCTCTTTGGTGCAGATTAGATCGTCGCCAACCTGGGCTCCTGCCGGCGTTATTAGCTTCTTCTTTGCCACTCTCCCATAGGCGGTGCATGATCCAACAACTGCTAGAAGCTCAGCATAAGTTCCCGTATGTCCTGCCATTACTGTCATATCAAGTTCTTCTGCTGCAGAACAGACCTGTTTCATAATCCTCGCAAAGACTTTGGCTTCTGTCTTCAAAGGACCTAAGAGAGTGATAGTGCAGAATTCAGGTTTCGCCCCGAACATGGCCACATCTGATGCTGCATAGTGTACAAGCAGCCAGCCGAACCACTTCTCTGGAACGCTGACACAAGGATCGGTCGATACGACAAGATATGAGTCCTCATCCAAAATGTGCACTCCTGAATCGTAGCCTGGCGCAGGAGGGATTATGGCTTTTGGGTTTTTCTTTATACATCTTAGCAATTCGTCAAGTTCTCGTGCCGTTAGCTTCCCCAATCCAAAACCTGCCCAAGAAATTACATACTAGAATCCCATCGTGATAACAATATATCCAAAAGCGTGCGAATCCCCCGACGCCTGCTCACACAAAAAGCGTGTTCCGCCAGCCCCGCTTGTTCCCTCCTTTTGTGATCAAGATTCTCGCCGTGATTCGGAGTCCTGGTGAACTATTCAATCTTGTGTTCACTCAAATGCTTTTATCATGCCGCTTCTCGCGAGCAGATACATGAAATAGGCACTAATGAGAAGCTCGGGAACTATGTAGGAACCATTATAGATCGCAGAGTAGACAATCGGATTCATTCCCTCAGGAGCATACGATCCGAAAAACACAACTCCCGAAATCAAATGCGCCAAGAACCTGCCAAAGATCCCTACAGTTGCCCCGACAAGCGCCGAAAGGACATTTCTCTGCTGCTTTCCACTACTCTTGATCTGTGTTCTGCTTTCAAACCATAGCACGAATAGAAAACTCGACGCAAAAATACAAGCAAAGAACAGAGTTTCGATAAGCCTAAACTGTATCAGCTCGTAGCAAAAGAGAGAGAAAGAACCAGTACAAAGCAGAACTATGATCAGACGATCAATCCTGACCGTGGTGACTCTACCCAGAGATGGGCGCTTCTGAAAAAAGCCAGCAATCCCGAGAGCCCCAAAGGCAATCGGATAGTCCAACAGCACTTGACCAGGATGATAGACGAATGGCTCAACTACTAGCTGGACTACTCCATACAGTACACAGGCAAGAAGACCTATCTTTGCTCCTCTTCGCAACGAGAGCCATATGACAGGTACCATCGAACCCGCGGTCACTGATCCCCCTTGAGGAAGACTGAAGACCTTCACATAGCTAAGCGCAACTGACACAGCGACAAAAGCCACAACCTCAGCAACTACCTTTGTACGATAAGGCGTCGATTCTGTACTCACCATTTTCCCTCCGCCAGCATTACCTGGATCAGGTTCCACGGGTCGATGGTGTTCACCCATCTTCTCAGCTGGATCATGTCCCAGCTCCCCAACGAAGTTTAAGAAGGTAAGTACAAGTATATAATATTGATGGAAGTTGAATTGCAGGCAGCTCGATGAATGGAGTCAAGGTCATCCCGAGGCTATTGAGATTGACTCCTGATTATCCTTTCAAAGCAAGAATAGTGTCTCTAATTCTATCTAAGGAACCTGAAAGGGCGCTGAACCAGTTAAGCTCACATTATAGAGTTCAAGCGCCAAATATCAAGATCGGAATGCCCAAGGGACAGACAAAGAGAAGAGGATGCTACAGCGCCTCCAATAGGACAATATTCTTGTCACACCGGGATATCCTTTACAATCCATATATTTTGCTCCATGAGTTCTATCACCATTTGCGCAGCCAAGGTGAGAAACACAGAGGTACAGAAAAACTCGCCAACGAGTTTGCAAGAGAATATCTAGTTGAGTATCAGGAAGCACTAGAACACATATCGGAAATATGTAGCCCATAGCTTGCGCAAAGTAGGTATTCTTTGAAGGGACAGCTGTACTCACTCTTATAGGTGGGTAGCCTCTCTTTCTTGGGTGGGTTGCTTAGATTGGCACGATGCACGGAAGAAGCAAAGCCTTGGCGGTTACAATTCATTCTGTGCAAGATTGCTGAGATGGGAGCCTATCACAGAACCACCAGAATTTCTACTCAATACTTGGCCCAGAAGACTGGAGTTTCCCAACAAACAGCTTCTCGACACCTAATAGGACTGGAGAACCTTGGACTGATTCAGCGATCAACAACGCCTGAAGGTAGTCTGGTTACTCTAACTGATCTCGGCAAGGCACAGTTAAAGAACATTTATTCCAAGCTGAAAGCTGTCATAGAAGCATCTCACGCACTTTCAATAACGTTGGAGGGCGTGGTTTTCAGCGGTCTTGGAGAGGGTGCTTATTACGTGAAGCAAGATGGCTACCGTAAACAGTTCATCGAGAAACTTGGATTTGACCCCTATCCCGGCACACTGAATGTTAGGCTAGCCTCTGACTATGATAGAAGAACTATAGAAGAGCTGGAGGGTTATCCTGCAATTGAAGTTGAAGGATTCAAGGATGAGACACGGACCTTCGGGCCAGTTAAATGCTATCCCACTCTCATAAACAATAGTTCAAAAGGTGCCTTGATAGTCGCTTTTCGAACCCATTATGACGCTTCTGTCTTGGAGATCATTGCACCACATTACCTGAGAAATCAGCTCAGGATAAGAGATGGACAAAAGATCAAGCTAGACATCTTCATAATGCCCTAGCAAGCGACCTCCTCATTCATCTTGTCAGGCTTGCTCGAAGCAGAAGGCCAACACTCAATTCCATAAGTAGCTCAATATGATGTGCTCAGGGTATTTGCGCGGGGACAATTGCAGCTAGGCTTCTCTCTTGTATAGTTCAATGATCTTTCTCTTGATCTCTGAGCTTGAATTGAGCTCATCTTCACTGAACTGCCCTATTCTTACTACCTTTGTCTTAAGTTGCTTCTGGTCGATCGCTTTTCTCACCAGCTCTTCGATTCCATTTTGATCATGTCCCAAAGCAATCACGTCTGGCCTAATTTTGTCTATCACTGCACCTATGTTGAATACTTCATAGCCGAGGATTGCCTCGTCGACAACTTCGAGCGCTTCAACCATTGCCCGCCGCTGGTCTTCTGACACTACAGGTTTTTCGCCTTTCCGCTTTTCAACCGTCATATCCCTTGCAACTATGACAATGAGTTTCGCATTCTTGCCACCTGCTCTTTTGGCCTCTTCAAGGAACCTGACGTGCCCTAGATGAAGTAGGTCAAATACTCCTGCTGTCACAACTACAGGATGCTTCGTTCCTCTTGATTTCTTGCTGACCATTCAAACTCCACCAAATGTAGCAGCTTAAGTGCGTCGAGTAGACCTTCGCAATACGCTATGGAGCACAGAGCGGTCTCAAATCTCTTTTGCTTGGCAAAATATATAGAGTCTTCATAGTATCTTTCCGCACACTCCAACACTTTTCTGACAGCTCCTTCATCAGAAAGATTGTGTCCAAGCCTTGTTTGCCCAAGAGCCTGTCCAGCGTTTTCTATGTATCTCTTTACAAGTTTGCGGATCGTCATCTTCCTTTTCGCCTTATGCTTTCAGGTGCGTCTGCTAATTCTATAAGCGCATCTGTTTCGACGAAATGGAGCTTGCCGGGGAATATGAGTGAATGTGGAGGTGTGTGAAAGTCATGATCGATCACATCCCTGAGGCTCCCGGCTTTGACAATTGGATTACTTGAGCCGGCGCATGCAATGCCGACTACTAGCATCTCGTCTGCTATTATTTTCTCCTTTCTTTTCTTCTCAAGAATTCTAAGAGTTGCCAATCCTTCTTTTATGGTCATGTATCGTCCTTCTTCTGCCTCCATGTCGAGGAAGCATAGCGTGTGAAGCCCCAGACGTTGATTCATTTTGATCACGTTATAGGGGGCCTCAGACACACCAGCGGAGTAGACAAAAGGGATTGTCACACTCCGTCCAAACTTGTAGTTTTGCAGACCTGATAGGCCCATTGCTGCTGAGGTTATGGAAGACCCATGAACTACTTTCGTTCTTATTCCAGCTTTTTCTGCCTTTATACGCAGATCGACATGAGTGGTTGAGATCAGTGGATCGCCAGGAACCAATAGTGCTATTTTCCGCTTCACAGCAGCTTCAAGTAGCTGCTGGCAGTCTTCCTCTTCAAGCCATCTTCTGGAGATCACGGTAATCTTCTTTCCAGTGAGGTTTTCCAGTCCCTCGATGCTTAGTCCAGCCATTAGACTGGTGTAGAATTCCGCGAAGACAATGTCTGCACTCTTTGCTTCACCTAGACCTCTCAAAGAAATATCACTCTCATCGTATAGTCCTAACCCGATCAGAACCAGTTGACCCAATTGCGCTCACTGCGCATATTTTGAAAGGGATTGATATTAGCATAACTGTCACATTGAGATTCAGGGACATGAAAACCAAGCGCTGAACGATTGTTCTGCCAAGATAGAAACCAAGTGAGCGCCTTCTCGACAGTCTTTGGCCAGTACTCAAATCTCAGGAAGTGTAGCCGCAGGCTATTTCGTTCTAGAAAAAAGAATCGAGAATCAACACGAGAATGCTTCAGAGCTGGCAGGATCTAACACTAGATCCTAACAACTATGTCTCATGGGCACTAAAAGCTGAAAAGTGACGAAAAGGATCAAGGATTTCGGATGGAGTAGCATTTCCGACTGCACTGACTCACTGAGACCGAAACCTCTAAATTTCTTGGCATAGGTTCATTCCTAAAAGCAGATTTGTGGGCCCGTAGCTCAGCAAGGTCAGAGCGGCGGACTCTTAATCCGTAGGTCGCGGGTTCAATTCCCGTCGGGCCCGCCTTCCACCGTGCCTACATCCTCTAATTTCACTAAGTCAAGTCTGGATCTAGGATTCTTGAGCAGAGGGTGTTGGTAGGCTGCTTGTGATCTACTTTTCAGCTACTTTCTTTAACTTTGCCACTTCCTGCCGAAGATTTATGAGTTCGAAGAAGAGGTACAAGGTGCCGTGCTTTGCAAATTGCTCTACTTTTTCGGTGGTTGGTTGCTCTCCTACTCTGTCGCCGAATTTTTCAACTACCTCTCTCAGAAATAGGTCTTTCTGGTTCATTTCAGGTCGACATTACGGAAGTTCGCTTCTTTCATAATATTTGTGAATTCTGAAGCCTAATTGAGAATACAGCTTCTGCTTGAGGAGGGTCAGTCTTCGTTGTCGACTGTCAACTCTAAGTCCACTCTGTTCTTTGGGTCCTTCAGCTTTTTGACTAGTGATCTCGATAGGTTTCGAGCTGACTTGTTTGCTCCTATCGCCAACGTTCTTTCGCAGACAAAGGAACTCTTTCGGACAACAATACTCGTGGGGCTGGCTAACATCAGTTTTAGATGGCCACACGCAATCACCTCTTCTTTTTTGGTGCCAACTTTGATAGTGATTGCTATTCTTGCGTCGTTGTTGCGTAGGGTTCGTTTGAAGTCGTCGCTTAGATCCCTCAGGCTTTTGTTGGCTTCGACTGCGATTATACAGTCACCACTTGGCGTTACGTAGGCATCTTTTGTGATTTCGAATGTGCTTTTATTGGAGGCTTGAATATTCTTGTGACCCCGCGCGGTTATTGACTCGACTACTCTCATCTTGCTTTCTATCCAGCTTGGTGATTCTGTCCGCTCGTTTCGGGACTAACTGATATAATCAAGGCGTCCTGCCTTCGCCTTCTATTCCAGAACCTCTATCGAATCTACTTTTCCATCTCCATCTAAATCGAAGCCTTGAATTACCGCGGCGTAACTTTCCTGATCTTGGAATTTCTCAAGGACTTGATCAGAAAACTTCGCCAACGCCAGAACGCATCCTTTGGTGGCGTTGGCTTTGTTTCCAGCGACTACCATGATTCTATTCTCTCTTCTCCAAGGATTTCGGATTTTGGCCACAAGACCCATTGAGTCCGAAGTATATACACTCTGGGTTTGAGGTGAAACCAATCCGTTGAACAGAAAGCCTTGCTGTGAAGGCAGCATGTTGAATCTTATCGGCAGATGCCTGTTGATCTCCTGTGTGAGAAGATTAGTTCCCGGCCCTCCTACTAGAATTAGGTTGCTTTTCTCCTCCTTCTCAGCTTTTATGTCAACATCCAATTTGATGGCAAATTCATCTGGCAGCTTCGCATACTGTCCCAGAAAGAACGTTAAATAAGAAGCATAATGGCCGTCGCGAGCGACGGTCTTGAAAGGCCCATGGGGATCTGGGCTCCCCACCACGATTCTACCATCAAAGGAATTGTTCTTCACAAATGGATCAAGGAATTGTCGTAGCTTCATGGAGGGTATGTCGACTTGAGATGTTTGCTGAATATGACTGCCAAAAGGCAGCTCAACTCCAAAGGCAGGAAAAGAGGCTCTGTAGAATTTGGCCACAGCTCCCTTCCGCTCTTCCTCCCGAACTTTTCTGATCGCGTTTGCTTCCGCAAGTTTTCTCACGTGGTAGTAGATCTTCTGTTCATGAATGCCAAGTTTCTTTGCTATCTCCATAGGGTACATCTCTTCCTCGCCAATGGTCGAGAGAACCTTCCAAGTGAGTGGATTCAGCAATAGTTTTAGTTTCTTCGGGTTGGTATATACCGCGATTTCCTTAATCTCTGTTGAAGCCGTATCTTTTGTGATCAGGAATTTCTTCTTCATTGATTGTCCACTTCTCCTGGGCAGTTTTTATTATAAATATTTTGTTAATGGTTTGGCTTGACCTGCCACTTCATCCTAGCTTGTACTCATTAAAGGAAGTGGATCACTGAATCAATTTCTAGAACAGCACCATTTCAGAGTCAATTTTGAGAAAGATAACTAAATCTCCAAAGAACACTGCAAACCACTAGAAAGCAATCTTTAGAGCTACAATTCGCTTTCTAAAAATCCTTATAGTTCACGCTTTACTCATAGTCTCAACAAACGAGAAATCTGTGTAAGACTAACTAAAGTGATGAGAAAGTGTGCGGCATATTTGGCTGTATCCTGACTGAGGGAAATGCTGCTCCAATTATTCATGCAGCTTTGAAACGACTTGAGTATCGCGGCTACGATTCCGTTGGAGAGGCAACGATAGATAATGGCAAGATTTATCTGAAAAAGGATGCAGGAAAAATCGATGAAGTTCACGCTATCCGGAATCTGGATGACCTGCCGGGGCGCATCGGTATTGGGCACACGCGATGGGCTACTCATGGGGCACCCTCTCAGGTCAATGCCCATCCCCACTTCGGTTGTTCAGAGCCACCTCAAATCGCAGTTGTTCACAATGGCATAATCGAAAACTACGCTGAACTGAAAAGGGAGCTGGAGGATCTAGGACACAAGTTCAGGTCGAAGACTGACACCGAAGTAATAGCTCATCTTCTAGAAGAGAATTTGATGCGCAAACCCAACGAAGACCCTGGATCTCAAACAGGGGCTGGTTCCGACTTCAAGAACGCGGTACTGAGTGCGGTTCAACGTTTCCATGGATCCTATGCAATAGCAGTGGTTTCCGCTGGAAACCCGAATACTCTCATTTGTGCTAGAAATGAAAGCCCTTTAGTCTTGGGAATTGCGGATGGAGCATCATATTTGGCTTCAGACGTTCCTGCGATTCTACCCCTGACAAATGAGGTTGTTTTCCTTGAAAACGGGGAATTCGCTGTAGTTACTAAAGACACGCTTGAAGTCAGGAAAATCTCCTCTGGAGTTCAAGTGCAATACAAGCCAAGAGTGATTGACTGGTCTCAGAGATGGCGGAGAAGCAAGGATATCCCCACTTCATGCTCAAAGAGATTAATGAACAGCCAGCTTGCCTTCGCAACACACTCAGGTTGCAGGATAAGTATCTGGAACTCATGACAACCTTCCTAGACCGGGCACGAGAAGTTTTCATGGTTGCGTGCGGCACCTCATATCACGCTTGCCTAGCAGCATCCTACATGTTCTCAAAATTGTCTTTTCTAGCCACTCATCCCGCGATAGCTTCAGAATTCGTCGAACAACATGGCAAATCCGTAAACATTGACAGCACAATATTGACCGTAAGTCAATCCGGGGAAACTGCAGATACCCTAGCTGCTGTCGAAAGCGCAAGACAAAGAGCAGCTACAATACTCGGATTGACAAATGTTGTAGGTTCCACCTTGACACGAGTCTCGAGAGTCTACATAGGTCAACAGTCTGGACCAGAGATTGGAGTGGCCGCAACCAAGACATTCACTTCTCAGCTATCCGTTCTATCTCAACTAGCAGTCCGACTGGCAAAGAAGCGAGGAAAGGTTTCACAAGAGGAAATTGATCTCTTGGAGGATAAAATCGATAGAATCCCTGACATAGTGGAAAGAATTGTTCGAACACAAGAGAGAAAAGTGATGGAACTGGCAAGAAAGTACAGAGACAAGAAATGCTTTTTCTTCTTGGGCAGAGGAATGAGCTACGCAACTGCATTGGAAGGTCGCCTCAAGCTAATGGAGATCGCGTATATACCATCAATAGCCTTTCCAGCAGGAGAAAGCAAACATGGTCCAATTAGTCTGATACAGCCAGGTTTTCCAGTCATTTTCATATGTCCACCTGACGACACGAGAAAGACTTTGATGAACAACATACTTGAAATGAAAGCTAGAGGAGCTTCAGTCATTGCGATTTGTGAAGAAGGAGATGAAAGCATTATTGAGCTTGCAGACGATTATGTTGAAATCACGAAAGGAATCCCAGGAGTCTTGTCGCCCATACCTTACGTGGTTCCTCTTCAGCTATTTGCCTACTATATGGCTCTTGAACGAGGCTGCGATCCGGATATGCCCCGCAACCTGGCGAAATCCGTGACAGTCAAATGAGAGTTTGCTTGCAACGTGGTCGCAATGCTTTAAGCAAACAGCTAGATAATCTTGGTGAACAGTGACCAAGATGAAGAGGGACACCAAGACCTGGATAGAACTGGTGGAAAGCCTTGCTAGAGACAATGTTGTACGTTCCCAACGCATCGTTCGCTCGATGAAAAGCGTTCCACGAAGCCTTTTTCTCCCGGAACGGTCAATTGAATACGCATCTGTTGATGCACCACTACCAATAGGCAAAGGCCAGACAGTAAGTGCACCTCACATGGTTGGAATCATGAATGAAGCTTTGCAACTGAAAACGGGTCACCAGGTCTTGGAGATCGGTTCAGGATGTGGGTGGCATGCTGCAACCATAGGAGAGATTGTTGCTCCAATAGATGCTCCGAGATCAGAGCGGGGTCACGTGTACACCGTGGAAATTGTCGAAGATCTGGCCAAACTAGCAAGAGAGAACATAATACGCAATGGATTCGGTGATAGAGTGACCGTAGTTCATGGAGACGGCTCTATGGGCTACACAGAGAGGAGTCCCTATGATCGCATTCTCGTAACCGCTGCTGCCCCTGAAGTCCCACCTCCACTTGTGCACCAACTCAAAACTGGAGGGTCATTGGTTATTCCTGTAGGGAGCAAGCACCTATTTCAAACTCTACTTAAGATAACAAAAAGCTCCGATGGCAACTTGAAGAGAGAGAATCTCGGCGGGGTCGCCTTTGTGCCATTGACTGGAAGTTACGGTCATACGACTTGAGCCTATCTAATAAACGTGTCAAGCGTTGTGTGAGCCTTCCCATCTCCCATTCGCCGCATCTTGTCCAGCGCTTTCCGCACGCGATCCTCAGCAAAGTCATGTTCTCCACACAAGAACCGAACAAGAGAATCTTCTTGAGGTTCATTCCAGCCTAGACTGTAGTCATCAGTTACTTTCGGATGGAGAAACATGTTCTTTATTCTCCTCAGCTCAAGGGATTGCTGAGAGTCTGTAACGACTGCCTCCAGCACTTCATCCAAGCTGCCGTGTTCCTTGACTAGTTTCAAGGCGGTTTTGGGGCCGATTCCTTTGACTCCTGGGTTGTAGTCGGTTCCTATAAGCAGCCCTATGTCAATCAGCTGTTCATAGGATATGCCCAGTTTACTTGTGACTCCTTGAAGCTCAACAATCTCTGGAACTACGTCGACATATATTGGTCTTTTCGGGAGCTTACGCCGACCACTTATGGCCACATTTCTCAGTAGAGTGGGAGCCCCGTACAGGAGTGAATCATAGTCTTGGCTGGCGCAGAAATCTGTAATCCCCTTCTTAGTCAAATATGCAGCCTGAGCTTCTCCTTCACTTGGAGCTTGAACCCAAGGAATCCCCATAAGAGTTAGAAGATGTTTGCTATCAGTTTCCATGTAGCTCTCTACACGAGATGTAGCTTGAGCATAGGTGCGAGCTTCTTCGATTTTTCCTTCCGCTAGAGCTTTTCTATACAATACTCGTGCTTTTGCTTTCCCCTTCGACCGCCGCTTGATCTCAGCATCCTTCAGCACCGGTGGTGCTCCGTCAAAAACATAGACGATTTTGACACCAACCTCCATCAAGTTTGAGTTGCGATAAAGAAGACCACTGAGGTGACTTGTAACCCTGCCACTTCGGTCCTTTAGCGGAGTCCCATTTGGGAGACGGATAATCGCAAGGAATTGGTAAAGCGTGTTGTAGGCGTCAATAGCAATGGATTTACCTACGAGACACACTAGCGAAATAGTTGTTTTGGGAACCATTTCACCAAGTCTGACCCCCAGGACAGAGCACCACCAATAGAAAACGGAGTGCATTCATAATAAGCCTTACCTCAATAATACATAACGGCCAACTTACGTGTCCGATTCTCTTCGAGCGCAATCTCCCGACCGTTCGAAATGATGCGAAAAGGTTTTTAGTTAAGCTTGCTGATTCTTGTCAAGCAAGTGAGTAACGTCTGCATGAGGTGAAATTAATGTCAATATTTGCAGCACCAGGCGCATATGATCGAGCGATTACTGTTTTCTCTCCAGATGGTCGACTATTCCAAGTAGAGTACGCCCTTGAGACCGTGAATCGTGGGGCAACAATACTAGGATTAGTCTGTCCAGAAGGTATAGTTTTGGGAGCAGAGGAAAAAATCGAATCAAAACTGCAGGACTCAAGCTTCACGTGGAAGATTTTCGAAGTGGATGCCCACATAGGTGCAGCAGTTGTGGGTTTGGGCTCTGATGCCCGTATTCTAATAGATCAAGCTCGAGTCTTTTGTCAAAGCAACAGACTAATGTATGATGAACCAATCGATATCGAGATGATTTCCAAGCGCATAGGCGACATAAAGCAGCTGTACACACAACACGCAGGAGTGCGACCCTTCGGCGTATCAATAATCTTGGGTGGCGTCGACAAGACCGGAAGCCGGCTTTTCTCCACTGACCCGAGTGGAACCTATAGAGCGTATAAAGCTGTTGCGGTCGGAGTAGGAAGAGAAGCAGTTGAAGCAGTCTTGAAAGCCGAATACAGTGAAGCTTTGAAACTGGATGAGACTGTGAGCCTAGCAGCGAAATGCCTAAAGAAAGCTCTGCAAGCTCGAGAAGAACAGGTAAGGATAAAAATCAGTACAGTGCCCTTCGCGACAAAGACATATCACGCCATTCCCGACGACGAAGTTGAGAAGTATCTTAGCGCCGTAGACTAAGAGTGAAAAACCAAGATGAGTGAACGATACACCGTTGCACGAATAAGCCGCGACGGTGAGCAATTTGAGATTCTAGTGAAGCCCCAACCTGCGTTAAATTACAGAATGGGAAAGACTACATCGATCTCTGAAGCTCTAGCTGCGGAAACGATATTCAGTGACGCAAACAAGGGAACCCGAGCTAGTGAAGACAAACTAAAAGCAGCTTTCAAGACAATCGACGCCAAAGAAATCGCGACAACAATACTAAGAAAGGGAACTTTGCAGTTAACAACCGATCAGAGAAAACAGCTAACCTCAGAGAAGAGAAAACAGATAATCGCCTTCATAGCAAGACAAGCCGTGGATCCCAGATCGAACCTACCACACCCACCTATTCGAGTCGAACAAGCAATGGATCAGATACGCTACTCAATTGATCCATTTAAAGAGACTGAGGAGCAAGCCAAAGAAGTCATGAAACTGTTGCGTCCGATTCTTCCACTAAAAGTAGAGAACATTCGAGTGAAGGTCAGCATCCCCACTGAATTCGCAGCCAGAGCATATGGCACAGTTAAGGGTTATGGCGAGATAAAAAGTGATGAATGGCGAGCAGACGGCTCATGGATTTCTGTCATTGAAATGCCAGCAGGCCTCTATGGACCCTTTCTAGACAAACTTGGAGATCTCACGAAAGGAACCGCAGAGGCTAAAAGAGTTTAAAGAATGGTTGAGAAAAGATTGAGGATGATGTAATAAGAAATGCCCACGTTCTATGAGAATAGACAACTTGTGGCTCCTGGCGATCTCGTAGCTGAAGGAAACTACGTCGCCGGGGAGAACACCTATAAGGAGAATGAAAAAGTGTACTCAACGCATGTTGGACTTGTTCAGTACAGCGAGAGATTGGTAAGTGTTGTCGCATTGAAAGCTTTCTACACTCCAAAGGTTGGAGACACCATAATCGGCAAAGTAACAGACCTAATAATGAGCGGATGGATCTTGGACATAAATGCTCCATATCCAGGACTGTTGCGTGCTTCTGATGTTATTGAACGCTCCTATCGCCCCCAGAAAGACGACCTATCATCGATTTTTGATGTAGGTGACTTGGTCATAGCAAAAATCGTGTCCACTGATAGAACTCGAGATCCCCTTCTGACAGTGCGAGAACCTGGACTAGGAAAGATTTCACGTGGCCAGATTATCAGAATCACTCCATCAAAAATCCCAAGAATAATCGGTAGGAAAGGTTCGATGATCAGCATGATAAAGCGCGAAACTGGATGCCAGATTCTTCTAGGTCAAAACGGTTTGACTCTAATAATCGGGAATAACCCAAGAAACATCCAGCTTGCTGCTACAGCTATCCGCAAAATCGAAAACGAGTCCCACACAAGTGGATTGACAGATAGGGTCACTGAGATGTTGCAAAAAGAAAAAGAGGAGATAGGAGAAAAAAATGCCTAAGACAGAGGAGAAAATGATTAGCAAGGACAATATTAGAGTAGATGGAAGAAAGCCTACAGAACTTAGACCAACCAAGATTGAAGTAGGTGTCCTTGGCAACGCAGACGGATCAGCATATATTGAGCAAGGTAAGAACAAAATCCTGGCGGCTGTCTATGGACCGCGGGAAGCCCACCCCAAACACCTTGCACAGCCTGATCGCGCCCTTTTGAGATGCCGATATCACATGGCGCCCTTTTCAGTTGATGAAAGAAAATCGCCTGCCCCTTCCAGAAGAGACATAGAGCTCTCAAAAGTCATACGCCAAGCTTTAGAGCCATCTGTTTTTCTGGAATACTACCCACGTACATCAATAGACCTTTTCATAGAAGTTCTTCAAGCCCATGGTGGAACACGATGTGCCGGAATAACTGTTGCTTCATTGGCCTTGGCAGATGCCGGAATTCCATTGCGCGATTTGACTGTTGCGTGTGCTGCAGGCAAGGTGGAAGGGAAGATTGTTCTGGATTTGAATGATGTGGAAGACAAGAAAGGGGAAGCAGATGTTCCTCTTGCATATATGCCCAACCTAAACGCGGTGACACTGCTTCAGATGGATGGACAATTGGATCTTCAAGAGTTCGAACAGATCATCAACCTTTCTCTAGAGGGCTGCAAACAGCTTTACGAGTTGCAGAAACAAGCTATAAAAGCCAAATATGAGGCTGTAAGGGAGGAGGTTGAAGAGTGATGTCAGCCATTTCACGCGTGAAGCAAAAGCAGATTGCGGAATTGATCGACAGCGGCAAAAGACTAGATGGAAGAAGCTTGTATGATTATCGCGAGATGAAGTTGGAGGTCGGCCTCATTGAAAAAGCCGAAGGTTCAGCTCGTGTTCTTCTAGGCAATACTGAGGTCCTAGTTGGAGTGAAAATCCAAATCGGAGAACCGTTTCCAGACACTCCAAACGATGGAGTCATGACAGTTAATGCTGAGCTGGTTCCTCTCGCGTCGCCTCTATTCGAACCAGGTCCTCCTAACGAAGATGCCATCGAGCTCGCAAGAGTTGTTGACAGAGGTATACGGGAATCTAAAGCTATAGATGTCGAGGCACTCTGTCTGGAGCCGGGAAAGAAGGTAGTCATCGTCTTCATCGATTTATACGTGTTGAATCATGATGGAAACCTCATTGACGCCTCAGCCATCGCTGCTCTAGCAGCTCTACTGAACACCAAAATGTTCAAGTATGAGCTGGAAAATGGGGAGATCAAAGTGAAGCCGGGGTACATTCCTCTGCCAATCCAAAACCATCCGATACCAGTGACTTTTGCTAAGATAAACGATAGATTCGTTGTAGATCCTTGGTTGGAGGAAGAACAGGTGATGGATTCCAGATTGACAATCACTGTGGAGAAGGATGGAAAAATATGTGCGATCCAGAAAGGAGGAAATGGGTACTTCACTGTTGAACGGATTCTGGAACTCTCAAAAGTCGCGGTTGAAAAGGCAGCAGAAATGCGGAAACTTGTGGTGAAAGACTGATGGGGAGAACCAAGAAAGTTGGCTTGGCTGGCGGCTTCGCAGCTCGATATGGCGCTACTGTGAGGAAGCGATATGTGGAGGTTGTGTCAGAAACCAAGAGACGCCATACTTGTCCAAAGTGTAAAGCTCCAAGCGTCAAGCGCTGTAGTGTTGGGATTTGGAGCTGTAGAAAGTGTGGATTCACATTCACGGGTGGAGCCTATGTTCCTTCCACCAAGCTCGGAGCAACAGCGAGAAGGACAGCCCGTGGACTCTCCAAAGAAAACACGAAGAACCTGTGAGACCACTGGAGCTATTTTTCCCCACTTTCAGCTTTTTTGAGCAGCTCAACTCTTCGTTTACCTTTCGTCAAGGTAGAAACATGAATCAGACCCTCTATCTCCAGGCGCATAAGCTCCTTATTGTAGACATTGAAGGACAAGTCGCTGTAGACTTCCTTCATCATGCTCAGCAGATCGGTGTCAGTTGCCGGTCCCTTTCTCTGCAGTAGTTCAATCATGACTGTGTGAAGAGGGTGCGGTTTCCACGTTCTCACGTTCATGCTACACACCTCTTACGCGACAGGTGTTGTTGGCTTGCGAAGCTTCCTGACCTGTTTGATAAACCCTTTATACCAGGTTTCCATGTCTGGTGAAATCGTTGGACCTATGCCTTTTCCAGCTTCATTGAAGTCTGTCAATGTCACCACCTTCGAGTCTATGTTCGTTCGAAGCGCGTTCAAGGCGGCTTCACGACAATAGGCTTGTAAATCTGCGCCACTATAGCCTTTCGTCCCCCTAGCAAGGACCTGGATATCCACATCTTTGTCCAATGGCATGCCCTTGGTGTAAATCTTCAAAATCTCTAGCCTAGCCTCTTCGTCCGGCTCAGGCACATAGATTAGTCTGTCAAATCTTCCTGGTCTGAGAACCGCTTGATCTATAATGTCGGGTCGATTGGTTGCTGCGATCACAACTACGTCTTCCAATGTGACAATCCCATCAATCTCCGTTAAGAGCTGGCTGATTACACGTTCTGTAACGCCACTGTCTGCGAATCCCATCCCTCTCCGCGGTACAAGAGAGTCAAACTCGTCAAAGAAGATCACTGAGGGTGAAGCCATTCTCGCCTTTCGAAACACTTCTCGGATAGCCTTTTCAGACTCCCCTACCCATTTGCTGAAAACTTCAGGTCCTTTTATCGTTATAAAATTGGCTTCACTTTCAGTCGCAACTGCTCTCGCCAACATGGTCTTGCCACAGCCGGGTGGACCGAACAAGAGAATTCCTTTTGGTGGTTTGATGCCCAGTCTGCTGAAGATTTCAGGGGTCTTCAAAGGCCATTCAACCGCCTCAACCAGCTGCTGCTTGACATTCTTCAATCCACCGATATCAGTCCAGTTTACGGTTGGGGTCTCTATGTACACTTCTCGCATAGCTGTGGGAGTTATTTCTCTGTAGGCATTCAGGAAGTCTTCCATCCGCACGTCCATCTTCTCAAGAACCGTTGGTGGGATGTGTTCTTCCTCAAGATTGATCTCAGGCAAGTATCTGCGCAGAGATTTCATAGCTGTCTCTCTGCTTAGAGCTGCAAGATCCGCACCTGTGTAACCATGAGTCATCTCTGACAACTTCTTCAAGTCGACTTCTTCTGCCAAGGGCATTCCGCGTGTGTGGATCTGCATTATTTCATGACGCGCCTGCTTGTCTGGAACGCCTATCTCGATCTCTCGGTCAAAGCGGCCAGGTCTCCTCAGTGCGGGATCAAGGGCGCTGGGTCGATTGGTCGCTCCAATAACAATCACGTTACCCCTTCCACTCAAACCATCCATTAAAGCCAATAATTGGGCAACCACTCTCCTTTCAACCTCGCCAGTCACCTCTTCTCTTTTCGGTGCGATTGCATCCAACTCGTCTACGAAAATTATGCTTGGAGAGTTTTGCTGAGCTTGCTGGAAGATCTCTCTTAGCCTCGCTTCAGATTCACCATAGAACTTGCTCATAATCTCAGGGCCATTTATGGAGAAGAAGTTCGCCTCCGATTCGTTTGCTACAGCTCTTGCCAGCAGAGTCTTGCCGCAGCCGGGTGGGCCGTGAAGCAACACGCCCTTTGGGGGCTCGATTCCAAGTCTTTGGAAGAGCTCAGGGTGCCTGAGCGGCAGTTCCACCATTTCCCTTACGCGTTGAATCTCTTCGTGAAGCCCTCCTATGTCTTCATAGGTGGTTCTAGGAACTCCTTTGACTTCTGGAGCGGGTTCGTTGAGAATCTGGAAGTGTGTATCCTTGGTAATGCGCACAATTCCATGAGGTCGACTCTTTGTGACAGTAAAAGGGATTGCGTGACCTAGCATCATCACCAGTGTTGTGTCCCCTTCAACAAAGGTTCGTTCCATTAGACGGTTCTTGACAAAATTCGTGAAGTCTTCATCCACGTTCAGACGCATATCCACAGGGGCGAGAACCACGTTCGTGGCATTTTTCACACTTGCTGGTTTGACAACCACGTACTCATTTATGGCCACACCTGCATTTTTGCGAGCAAATCCATCGATTCGAATAATGCCACGATTTTGGTCTTCGCTGTACGCAGGCCACGCGATGGCGCTGGTGGTGCGTTTCCCGGTTATCTCTATTACATCACCAGCACTTATTCCCAGTTTCTGCATAGTGCTCTGATCCAGACGTGCGATACCTCGGCCCACATCCCTTTGTTTCGCGTCTCCGACGCGAAGTTGTATCTCGCTCATTCTTTTTCTTCCTTTGTGATTTATGATGCTGTTTGAAGTCGAAAAGACTTGGGTTACTTATAAATGTTACAAGTAGACAGGTTCTAGCGTGTCCTCCGCACCATAAGAGTCTGAATTCTACTCACTCCAGGAACGTTGGCCATATTTTGCTCTGTCTCATCCAAGATACCTGTTTCATCTTCGGGAAATCTGATGTGTGCAATCAACGCGTTCAACCCAAACGCAATTGGTTCAGTCTGAAAGTCCGTGTAGATCGATGCTTTAGGAGGTAGAGCTGATTCAATCTGCTTTTTCAATCGCTCAAAATCCACATCGATTCCGTCAGGCATGATCTTGAAGCTGACCACAATGTTCGCCATTTTCACGGCCCCTTGAATCCACACTTGGGACAATTGTAGTGGCGGCCAAATTGACGACACTTTTCACATCTCCAGATCACTATTTCTCCACAGTTGGGACAACTGAATTTCGTGCCCTTTGCACCTGGAGATATTGTTCGATTACAGCTTGTGCAGATTGGGGTTTGCAGCGCAGCCGTAGGCTTGTTTGTAGAGCTCATCACTATTTTCCTTTCCAGACTTGAGCTTGTATACTGTAGTGTTGCTTATATTTGCTATGTTCGAAGCTTGATACCTCTGTTCGCCAGTGATCATTTGAGGCTGCCAAGATTCTTCTAGGAGAAAAAGCAACAAGTCTCGCTCTGTACAAACGCTTTCCTATTCTTGCAATCAGTCCTCTTGCATCGGTTCCAAGCTTGCAGACAACAACTTGCTCAAACAACCCTAAGGATTCGATTCCAATCACGTCACGTGTAAGTCCAGTCCGCTCCACTGCATCCTTCACTCTTTTTCGGGAAGATCCCAGAACAATCAAACGATCCACTATGCCACTGATCCAATGACTGTAGAGAGCTAGTTGTCTTTCTGTCAACTCTGCGTCAAGTCTGTGAGCCCCAACTTCAGTCACTCGGATCTCTATCGGGAGATTGACGGCTAACCCGAACAATTCAATGATTTGCTGAATTGTAAGTGTCGCACCGTCGACCAATTGGCTTCTCAAGTTTTGCAGATGAACCGTGACGTAGATGATTCTTGGATAGACGAGTCCTACATCCACGGAAATACCTCTCTCCACCCCGGAAGAAACCACGAACCCGTTCAAGACAGAATACTGTTCAATCTGCTCCATCCCAAGAGGCGCCAGTTTCCCTGCTCTTTCAAGGAGGCGCACTGCGACTTTCGCATCCTCACCCTTGACTCCGACTCTGACCCAATTGTTCTCCTCCGTCTCGACACTAGCTAGCTCTACTCTCAGGCCCTCGAACAATCTTGCTAAAGCTTTCTCCAACTCCTTCAGTGAAACTGGCGCATAGATCTTCTGCAGCAACCTGACGTGGCACATGAAGTTTTCCTCGCCTAGTCTCTGCAATTGGACAGCTCTTCATGCCACAGCTTCAAACGTTCAACCGCATCCTTTGAAACCCGATTCTCTCTGCACAATCGATCCATAGCCATCTCTATCGGCATTAGAGTTGACCCCGCTATCAGTTTGTCAGCATATGCGACGATTCGCTCTTCCAAGGTCTTGGGAACGTAACTCTTCCTCCGCCAGCCTAGCTTTTCCGCCTCGCTTTCATCTATCCCAGTACCAACATGATTCTCAATGATTGAAACAATAGAGTTTGACAGCTTCAGTTCCCTTGCAAGTTGAGCACCCACAATACTATGGTTCACTGTGTGGGTTCTTGCCCTGCCGATATCATGCAGTAAAGCTCCGATACGAACCAATTCGACGTCGACTTGAACGCCTTTCTTCCTGCAGGATTCAGCTATTTCTGCGGCATAATGAGCAACCTTAGCACAGTGCTCAACAACTTTCTTAGAACAGCCAGCGTGCCTCAGGATTTTCAGCGCCGTCTTCTCAGACGGTACACGCCTACTCACCCAACTCCTTCCTGATTTGATCAACCTTTTGAGACAAAAACTCAACCAATTTTCCATTCTCAAAGTGCATCATGGGTTCATTGCAGGTTGGACACCGAAAGATCAGTTCGACAGCCTCCTCGAACGGGATCCGTTTGCATCCAGGAGTGCCACAGTAATAGAAGTCATGATTCTTCTCGTAACTGAGTCGTGTGTCGAGCTTCTGCAGCACATGCCGTTTCTGATTTGAGATGAATCCTTCAAGTTGGTCAGGCTGAAACTTCCAGTGGAATATGAACCAGCCTGTGTTTTGGTCCCTTGACCGCCTCAGTGAGACAAGTGAGTGATCATAGAATCTGTAGAGGATCTTGCGCACCGAGTTTAGGCGGATTCCTGTCTTGTTGGCTATCTGATCGTCAGTGATTTCCCCTGTGTTCTTCAGTGTGTAGATTATCTCTATCGCTTCCTCTTCTCCTAGAGCCTCAGCCACTTTATTCAGCGTCTCATCGTCTACTAGCGCCAACCTGAGCTACCTCTATCGTCAAGTATATACTATAGTAATGTGGTGAATAAATCTGTTTATTGTTGATAGTTCTTCCTTCTCAGCTTTGCTTTTGACATGACTCTTTTGCCGTGCTTGCAGGGAACAACACTCAATGTTCCATTCTGAAATTCCTTCAGCAGTTCTTCACCTTTGAAGAACCGATCCAAGAAAACGGCGAGACTTGCGCATTCAGAATGAGGCTGGTTACCAATTGCCACATTAAAATCTGAAAACTCACGCGAAAAGAATTCACTTGGAACCTTCTTGCTTCCTACGATCAGAAGCACATCCTTTCCTGTCCTTCGGATTCGTTCGATTACATCACTTGCCTGGATATTTTCCCCATAGACAGTCAAGTGAACAACTATTCCGCCTTTGGATTTCCATGTCTTGATGATCGATTTCCACGGAATGCCCATTCGAAAAAAGAAGGGGCCGCCCCAATTCTTCACCACTTCATCGACAGTTTTCTTTATTTTCTCATCTTTTGAATCGGAAAGAATGACTCCTGAAGCATTTAGGGCTCTCGCAACTAGAGCTATATGCGTTGTTAACCTCTGGTCTCTGAACCGATGCCCCCACCTTAATACTGTTACTTCAGGCACTTTTGCTCCCAGTTTCTCACTAGGCATATTCTTTGACGGTTCCATCGTGTTTCTTTATTTGGCCAAGAACTTTTTCCGAGAAGTCTGGGACTGCTTCAATCTGCACAGCAGCACAATCGCCGCTGTATTTTATGTTCTTGACGTTCGTGTGGGTATACAGCCATGAAATGAAAGACAGGTTCTTGTTTGAAAGCGGGATTGAGAAATGTATATTGACATAGCTTCCGAGGAGCTGACTGATTTTCTGTTTCAGAAGCTTGATGTTTTCACCCTTGAGAGCTGATATTGGCACAATGTTTGGGGCTGAATCTCTCATGGCTTCCTCACGTTGAACGACTTCCCCTCCCGAGAGCATGTCAGTTTTGTTGAGAGCCGTAACAATGGGAATTCCATATGCACCAATTCTTTGCAGGGTCTCAAGACTTGCGGCAAGCTTTCTGGAAATCTCCTCGCTTGGCTGGTTGCCATCCACTACCAGCAAGATTAGGTCTGAGAAGATTGTCTCTTCAAGCGTTGAGTGGAAAGCCTGTATTAACTCTATTGGCAGCTTGTCAATGAATCCAACAGTGTCTGTCAGCAATGTTCGTTTGCCAAACAGATTGAACGCTCGCGTAGTCGTGGAGAGTGTCGTAAACAGTCCGCCATTTACTGGAACAGATTCCTTGACCAGTTCGTTGAAGAGAGTGCTCTTTCCAGCATTGGTGTAGCCAGACAAGGAAATGGATGCAAAGCCAAGCTTCCGCCTCTGAGTCCTGTGCAGACTTCTCTTTCTCTTGACCCTGGCAAGTTTGTGTTGTATTGAGTTCACTTCTTTGCGGACAGCTTCATGGTATACGTCAACTTCATAGGCTCCTAGACCCATGAAACCTGGCTGTTCTTCCAGTCTCGCTAGTCGAACTTTTTCCTTTGCGTGGGCTAGCTCATTCTGGAGTTTGGCAAGCTCAATCTGAAGTTTCGCCTCTGCTGTTGAGGCTCTTCGTGCAAACATCTCCAGTATCAGCTGAAACCTGTCTATCACTTCCACGCTGGTTTCTTTAGCGAGGTTGTAGGCTTGAACGGATTTCAACCTATTGTCGAAGATTATCTTTTCTGCTTCTCTCTCTCTCACCAGTTGAGCGATTTCTTTCACTTTGCCTCTTCCTATTTGAAAGCGAGCATCAGGTTTTCGTATCTGCTCTATTGCTGCCACCGTGACATAGCCTGCAGCCTCGCCCAAGCTCTCAAGCTCTTTCAAGCCGCTTGGTTCATCTCTCAAGCGGCGCTGCACCATAATAGCTCGTGTTATTCTGTTTCCTCCGCTGGCGCATTCTTGACGAGATCACCCAGTGTTACAGGCTTTGGCATAGCTCTTCCTGAAACTTCTTTGGGTGAAACCTTTGCTATTGTAGCTGGGGCAAGAAGTTGGATTCTTAGGGCACGCTCAAGTTTCCTAGCAAGGTTGTCTGCTGGTTTCATTTTCTGGTTTTCCAGCTTCTTTAGGACCGAAGCCTTTTCGTTGATTTTTCGACCCAGGTCTTCCGGAGTCAACTCGCGTTCTTCTCTAGCACGTTTGATGCGAAGCCCGTAATCTTGAACCAACTCAAAAGCGGTATCCACAAGCGATTGTGGTCTACTAGCTTTCTTTGTTTTCATTCTAGCTGGTTTCCGGATCCTGACACTCGACCTTTGAGCGCTGGGCTTGTTCCTCAGTTCCCAGCTCATTGAACCTAGAACTGCACAGTCACGACAGACCACTAGTCGTGCGCCTTCAATGATGGCTTTGTATGGTACACCATCCACTCTTCGACCACAAACTTCGCAGTTCACGCGGATCTCACCTAGACTTGCAAGCGCTTTTACTGAGAGCTATGATTACATACGAATTTGCATTGTTGGGGGAAGTGGGTAAAGACACTTTTTCCATCTGTCAGGATGGAAAGCAACGGCGGCTTATAGCGCTTCCTTAAGCTTGACTGAGTGCATTTCCCTGTATCCGTCTTCTTGTGTCGTCATCAGCCAAAGCCTGAATCATCACATGCCCATTAGCTTGTTGTATAGAGCTTCATATTGTGGTACGATTTTGTCAGGAGTGTACTTCTTGAGAACCTTTTCGCGGGCGTTTCTACCGAATTCCCCTTGAAGTCTCGGATCTTTCAGAATCTTTAGCGAGTGCTCAGCTAGCTCCTCTGGTTCTCCAACTCCAGTCAAGTAACCGTCCACACCATGTGAAATGAGCTCAGGTAGACCACCAACTCTACTGGCAACTACAGGCACTTGACAGCTCATAGCCTCCAATGCTGCTAGACCGAAGCTTTCATCTTCAGATGGCAGCAGAAACAAGTCTGACTTTCCCAACAGGTCATGCACATTTCTCACATTTCCCAAGAAAGAAGTTTCTTTCGCAACTCCTAGAGCTTGGGCCAATCTTTCAGTTTTGAGGCGTTCAGGTCCATCTCCGATCAAGTATAGTTTGCACTTGATATCTGAACGTGAGCAATCCTCATTTATTATAGCAAAGGCTTTGACAATATCGGGGATTCGCTTGATTGCCCTGAAATTCGAGGAATGGCATATGATCTTGTGAGGTTCTATCTTTTCCTGTTTCCTAAACTTTTCTGGATTGACGAAATTTGGGATGACTTGGATCTCCCGTGATAGGTTGAACTCGTTGATTGTGCGTCTCCTCAAATATTTGCTGACTGCTGTCAACTCATTGCTTTGCTGCATACTGAACTGTGTAACCTCTTTGTACGATGGATGAAGCCCGACTAGGTAGGAGTCAGTACCATGCAGTGTGGTTACCACTTTGACAGAGTTGTTGCAAATCTTTTGGGCCAAATAGGCGGAGACAGCGTTGGGAACCGCATAGTGTGTGTGAATAAGATCTAATGAGTACTTTCTTGTGATTTCCACCAGTTTTGAAACCAGAGCCAGAGTGTAGCAACAGGGCACACGTTTGAAGAGAGGGTAACTCAGCAGTTCTACCTTATGAAAGTGAAAGTCCATAGTGTCATCGAATCGGACAGGCGTATCATAGCTGACCAGATGCAATTCATGCTTCTTTGACAGTAGATTTGCGAGTTCTGTGGCGATGATTCCGCTACCTCCGAAGGTAGGGAAACATGCAATTCCAATCCTCATCTTAACGCAATCACCGGATCATCAACTTTCAAGGGTCTTTCATAGTAGTATGGCTCACCATATTTAACGCCAATTCTGGATCCAAACAACCGATCTCGAACCTGCACGTGCTCGAGTAGTCCTCCGACTCCGTGTATCAAGTTCTTTTGGGACTTGTAGGCTTTGATTGCTTCTATCTTTGTATCATACTGCAGTGTGACGTCAACTACTAACGAAGGGACAAATTGCTGTTCAAGCATATAGTATGCAACAGCTCTCACGGAGTGGGCAGGATGATCTGTTCTTATCTTTATGAGTTTGGCTAGGAAAACAGCCTTCTTTGCCAGCTGATTTGCCGCAATATGGTCGGGATGATGACCAGCCTCATAAGGCGCAATCACCAGCGACGGTCGATGTTTCCGAATAGTATCAGCAAGTCTAATGGCTTTGTCAAAGCCGTGATCCAGTCTACAATCCCCGAAGTCCAGATTTTCCCGGATCTGCATGCCAAGCACCTTCGCTGCTTTTCGCGCTTCTTCAGCTCTAATACTCTCCGTTCCCTCAGTTCCCAATTCACCCTTGGTCAGATCTACTATTCCGACATGATATCGTTTCTCGCTCATCTTGGCTATTAGGCCACCACAGGACAGTTCTATGTCATCAGGGTGCGGGCTTAGCGCCATAATGTCTAACATTCAATCACGACATGTTCACCAAATTTAGCCTTCGAAAACCTTTCATAGACGGTTTGGAGGAACCTGTCTCCGTATTTCGCGAGGTATTCAAGGACACTTATCTGCCTCTCTTGAAGGTTTCCATTCGGAAAGAGATTGTTGAAAGCCTTCATGACTTGCTGTCTAGTCACTGTGTCATTTTCCTTAATCTTCGCTGCGAGCTTGTTGTCAAGAGTTTCGATTGTCTTGAGAATTTTAGTCCTTGCTATCTGAATGGACTCAACCAGAGACGTGTCGACAGCCTCGGCTTGTTCGGCAGCTGCTATCATGCGTCTTGATACCTCTTGTTTTAGTGAGTTGAAGACTTCGAGTTTCTTCCCAGCAAGCTTTTTCAGCAGCTTTTCAGGGTTCCTGAATTCAGCTATCTCAGCTTTACATTTCGTGGCCACTTTCGATATTTTTTTCTCCACTATTGTTGCGCCGAACCTTGGGAAGATAATGGGCATCTCCAGGGAGAAAAACTCATATATTCCCTTGAGTTGCGCCAAGTAAGCTATCTCATTTGGTCCAGCTACATAGCCAAACGTTGGGAAAAGGAAATCTTGTGTAATTGGTCTGATAACCGCATTCGCACTGAATGCTTGGGGGTTGTCGCTCAGTAGCTTGAGAATCTCTGCTTCAGAGAAGCTTTCGTTTCCAGACTGAAACCTGCGGGCACTTCTGTTGTATGTCACCTGTAGTCTCTTTCCCTCATCACCGATAACGAAAAAATTGCAGCTATCAGGTTTCTTGTGAATCTGAGCTGGATAGCCTACAGTTTTCAGCCAAGCACTCGTTTGAGACAGAATCCTTGTACACTCAACAGGCTTTCTGATCAGCTTCTGAAAAATCGGAGTCATCGAGCATCGAAGCAGGTTAGGTTCAACCATTATGAGCCCAAAGTCACCAAGGAGATGAACCATAAGCCTTGAGAAGAAATCGGAAACAG
Organism: uncultured Candidatus Bathyarchaeia archaeon; assembly: GCA_964346975.1. Taxonomy (GTDB): domain Archaea; phylum Thermoproteota; class Bathyarchaeia; order Bathyarchaeales; family SOJC01; genus JAUWDF01. Next base: position 51,431 of record CAYFWV010000028.1, on the reverse strand, counting down.
TCGTTGAGAGATCAATCACCTTGGAGATCGATTTCATTAGCCTCAACTTGAATTCCGAGTCTGGAGAGGTGAGATCGATTGTTGAAAGCATCTTTCTGCATGATTCTTTGTCAAGCTGTAGGTGTGAGAAGGCTACTTTCATTGGTTGCAGATTGTAGAGGATGGTGAACGGGGTATTTCGCTTGAAAATCGTGACGTGGTCAACTTCGGAAAGATCGCTGTCTTCAGATGCGTTCCAGAATATTGGAACCAGCGTCTTCTTGCTATCCGACAGACGCTCACACAAAACAACCGCAGAGATTGCTTTGTAAATAGTGTAGAGTGGCCCCGTAAACAAACCAGGCTGTTGACCAGTTACTATTGCATAGGTATCCGGCTGAGAGAGAGACTCAACATTCTGAATCACTTTCCTTGGAGCACAAATGCTGCTGTTGTACTGAAGCAGTTTGTCAACGATGTCCTCTCTGCTTCTTGGGAATTCGCGAATTTTGGGCCTTGTGAAATGGGTGGGAAATACGTCTTTGACACGTTCAGCATGCTGTGTGTAGTCGATAGTGATCTTGTTAGACGTCGTGAGCTCCAAAGGTATTTCGCCACTATTCACCAAAGGTCACATTCCAGCTTTCTTTGATACGCATCAGATTATTTTAGTCTATACTTATCTTGAGCAAGCATTCGGTAAGTAGATCAATGTTGACCAGCTCAGAATATTGCTGCTGCAAGAACTAGGGCAGGTTGTTTGATTGAAAAAGGTGCCATCGGGCGGAGAAGACAGAGCGATGATCATTTCTTTGCCTAGACGCCTTAAGGACTGACTTGTCTTATAAGTCGATCTTGAGGAGTTTCGCTGAGTTACTACTGAAAATCTTTCTTATGCTCCCTTCTTCGAGCCCGATAGATCGACATGCTCTAAGCTGTTCTCTCAAGTACGGTAAACTGAAGCCTCGTGGGAAGTAGCTCGAATCACTTCCGAAGATTAAACGGTCTGGCCCAACTGTTTCGACGGCCTTTCTAAAGATTCCTTTGAGGTCAATGTCGTACGGCATCCACCGCATCCATCTATTTGATCCCGATGTATCGACAAGGACGTTGGGACATGACCAGCAAAGCTGCAGAAGCTCTCTGAAGTATCCGGCGCCAAAGTGTGGGATGACGAATGGTGTTCGCGGAAACATTTTTGCCACTTCCCAGAGTGTCAATGGATTCATGTTTCTTTGATCGAGTGCCATTCCTCCGCCTCCTCCTAAGATGCCGAAATGGATGATCACAGGAATCTCAAGTTTCTCTGCCATCTCCCAGACTGGATAGATTGACTTGTCATCTATTGGTCTTGTCTGAGATGAAGCTATGACCTTGTATCCCCTTAGCCCCAGTTCTTTGACCGCATATTCAAGGTCTGAAGAAGCTTCTTCGGAGAAGATGTTGTGATGAGCAAAGCCAGAGAACTTTTCAGGATAATGTTCAATCACAGTCGCCAGATTCTCATTGCTTCCTCCAGTCACGAAGTTCACTCTGCTCAGGCCTTTTGAATCCATGTCTGCAGCCCATCTAGCTGCCTGCTCATCATCGGAAACCATCTCAGAGTCAGGTGGAGCAAAGCCCCAAAGCCGCCTCATCTCTTCCCCATTCCGAGCTGACTGCTCCATCAGTATCTGAGCGTTTCTCTCTCCGTATCGCTCAGCCAGGCGTTCTTTCCACGAGGCTCTCCAATTCAGCCATCTAGATGTTGGAAAGTGAGCATGGAAATCAATGATTTTCAATCCGTCAAAGGTCAAGATAGATCAATTCTTCCTATACAAGAATTACATCAATAGTTTAACTTTTCTCCATTCCAATGGCTCCCAGACTACGTCCAACAAGTGACTCGAAGATTGCAGACCGCATAGCTTTCTCCACCCAAATGGCTTTTCGTCACTATAGTGTTCGATTCTTGGAAACGTGTAGGAAAAGACCTCAATCGCTGGAAATCACATGGACGCCGCAGGTTTGGCAAGTCTTATAAACCGAGAAGGAAAGACGGTAGGCTTTAGTAATTCTGCTTAAGGGGAGGTGAAGAGTCTTGGAAGATTGGAAGATAAAGATTGCAGTGCTCTGGTCTCTTCTCGAATTTTGTATGATTGCAGTAAGTATAATTGGGCAAAGTATGCCAGGTTTTATGCCAGAAACACCTGAAATGAGACTGGTATTAGCGGTTTCGTTGTTGATTCCGCCAATCATGGCTTTCCTTACCCTAATTCTGAAAGATTCTGTTAATCGCTGGGTGAACATCATTTATAGCATTGTCTTAATAGCAATGGCTTATCCGTTTGGGCTGGCGGAGGCAACAGCTGACTATTTCAGCGCTATAGCAGCAATCACAATTGTAGAAGTAGTTGCCTTAGTACTTATTATCTGGTATGCATGGAAGGCTAAACAGAGAACGTGAGTCCTTTCTGCCCGCGCGTAGCGACAGCCAACACCATATCGCCAGCTTGATGTGTTCTAGAATGTGGACTAGGTTGTTCTAACCCATGGCTCTATTAGAGCAATTCTCTCTTGTACAGGTGTGGACTTGTGAGTAAACTCTTGAAGGTTTATGTCACGACTTTGCGTACGCAGAGATATTCTGGGAACGGTTTGAGACTGGTTCAACCTCTTAAGTTGTTCCTCACCATTGGCTATGGTCTCTTGGTTGCGTCGATACTCTTTCCGTTTGCTACGGATGCGTACGCCTGGCATAGAGGAACTTTCTGGTCCTTCATGCATGTAGAGCAAGTTTTCTCAAGGATTGATGGCGTGTGAGTAGTGACAAGCGTGCAGTGGCCGTCTTCCTCTCAATATTCGGATCGGTTGGGACCAAGTCTGGGCACCATATTGTCGTCTACTATCCTGATTTCAATGTTCATATTACAGATCATAGCGGCTTTCTTGGGTCTGATAACTCTGCGGAAGACCGACGCTACCAAGAAAGTCTTACTCGCACTGCTCGCAGGATTGGTTTTGAATTCTCTCTACTTCGCAGGGAGCCAAGTCCTCTACTCAGAGGTCTTCATTGGTTTCTGGCTGTCTCTTTTGTCCACTAGATCAATCATCATAGCAACCTTGGGACTGATACGCACGCGGCGTCGTGCAACAGCACTCGCCCAAGAGAATCATAAAACAAAGAAGGGATTAGGCTTTTCTGGCATCAGTCAGCCACTATCTTTTTGCTCCATGCTGAGAAATACCGCCCCGATGAGTACGGACAGAATATACAATGCCGTAAAAACGCCACCTACATATGATCTCAGCAGAAAATTATACGTCGCGACTGCGCTTTGAATAATCACCAGAAATAGGGCAGCTACTCCAAGAGCAAGGATACCGATAACGCGACGAATGTTAATGGTGGTTTCCTTGCGCTGTTTAGAGGCGTGGTCACGATCATCAATTGTCATATCTTACTTCCCTTTTGCTAGTTTGCTGCGATGACCTAGCATTATTTGTGAGCGCACGTTAGCTTGAAACCTAAGGATGCAAGGCGAACGCCTTGCGAACAAGCGTTAGAGGCTGCGAGAATGCTTAAATGTTTTGCAGTTCATTCTACGGAAGGGACTACAAGGATGAATACTGAAGGCTTGCTATGGTTAATCGTACCATTCCTAGTTGTGGTGGTATACTTCGTTTTGAGAGGTGTAAAACCAGGTGCCCTAAAACTGAGCAGAAGAAGCACCTATGCCGTAGCCACGGTTGTTATTGCTCTTGTTATTGTTTATACTGTATGGAATTATCTGTACCGCTAATAGCAGTCATAGCCTTGTGCATACGCGCCCTTTAGCGTATCTTGTTGGGGCTTGCACATGCACCATGATCCCTTCACTTGACGCTTCCTCTTGGAGCGTTCTCTCAATTTCTTGAATTTTGCGTCTGTCTTTTCCATTGTTTTCAGATCTTGTTCTACTAACTGCTTCCACGCTTCCGTCTGACTCACATTCTTCGCCTGAGCAATCTCATCAAGTCTCTGACCAACAAGTGGGGCAAGCTGAATCCTCAACGGACGCAACTTCTCATCCGAATAGTCTTCTCCAAGAAAATCTAGGATCGTTCTCAGGTCCTCACGGGCATCAAGCCTGTGTATGTATTCGACTACAGGGTCGAACCCGCGACAGCACACGCCATGGTTTATGCATTCGTACGGTGATGATAGTTCCAATTGTTCATGAGTGAATCCAGCGGTTCCTTGTTGATGATGTTTGGATGAAGAACCTTGAGCGTGTTTACTCAGTAATGATATGATTCTTTTGATGTGAGAGAGGTGGGTGAATAGGATGGGAGAAAATCAAATCCTTAATAGGGTAGTCTACGAAAGACGCACTTGGCCTCCAACGACTGGTGGAAGTATGTCAAGCGACGACCTGAATAGAATTCGATCCATCGCAGACTATCAGTTTGGACGTAGTGCTGGAAAAGCCCTCTTTCCTGACGGTGTTGATGTTCACTTGTCTCGTCGCACTGGGAGAGTCCGTCACATCTACTTTGAAGACGAGCTTCTGGCAACCTTGCGCCCCACTGACGGCCTCTTTTCACTGGGAATCCAGGGTGCTGGTAGACTGTTGAAACTGAAGCCTCATCGATTGTGGGTGAAGATTCTTGATGACGCTAGGGATTTCGTCTCCTCGGGTAGAAGCGTCTTCGCCAAACATGTGAGTGACTGTGACAAGGAAATCCGGACTGGAGAGGAGGTTGTTGTTGTTGACGGCAACAGGAAGCTCTTGGCGGTAGGGAGAGCGGTCTTGAGCGGAGAAGAGATGAGAACATTCGATCAGGGTGTTGCGATTCGTGTTCGAAGAGGAGTTGCCGAAAGAAGGAAAAGGAGCATCAACGAAGTTAGGTTTGGATCTATTGGGAGTGGTTGAGATGCGTAAGGGTTTGAGTCCACGTGACACAAGACGAATGATGAAACGTATGGGGTTGAGTATGGATACAATGCCAGATGTACATCAAGTTATCTTCAAGACCAGCTCTAAAGAGATTGTAGTTGATGATGCAGAGGTCGCCATCTTGAACCTTAAAGGTCAACGGGTTTTCCAGGTGACTGGAGGAAAGATCTCTGAGAGGTCGTTGGAGACTGAAGAAGAGAAGCTGGTCATTCCTCAGGAGGATGTGAAGCTTGTTGCGGATCAGACAGGGAGGAGTCTTGAAGAGGCGAAACAAGCTCTTGAAGAAAGTGGCGGTGATTTGGCTAAGGCTATCCTTCTTCTTCAGACCAATCCTTAGAATTGCTTCAGAATATCCTTCTTCTCCATTATGAAGTTACAATAGTGACACCCAATCATCAGGGGCTTCTGTGACTTCACCTGAAATTGCGGCTGGACTGGCTCATTGCTGTTTGATATACACGCGGGATTACCGCACTTCACGATTCCGCGTATTGGGCTTCGGAGTTTCACGCGTTTCTTGTCGATCACTTGATAGTTGCGAACTATGTTTATAGAAGCTCCCGGAGCAAGCAGAGCGATTTTGTCAACCTCCTCTTGATCCAGCTCTCGTCCTTCTACTTTCACGATATCTTTGAGGCCTAGCTGTTTGCTAGGTACGTGCATAGCTATTAACACAATGCCATTTGTCTTCCCTGTTATTCCTAGAATCTTCACCACGTCCAGTGCATGTCCACCCGCTATGTGATCGATCACAGTGCCATCTTTGATTTTTGAAACGAGCAAAGTGGTTTCGGTCATTTGATTCTTGACTCCAAGACAGATTCGTGAAGAGCAGGCTATATTATTTTGCCCTGCTTTGCCCAGGATTCATGACATCACAATCCCGGGAAAGAAGTTATCTACTACTTGTTCACCTTTGTGCTTGGTGTCGAAGCGTGCAGTTTGAAAGACGCGACATAATTTCTCTGAAGGATTTCTCCCGTCAAGAAATTGATTACGTGCTGGAAATGGCTGCAGTCATGGAACCGATGGCTAAAGCTGGATCAGACTTGCTCCAAGGTCAAATATTGGCGACACTGTTCTTTGAACCAAGTACGCGGACTCGTTTGAGTTTCGAATCTGCGATGCACAGACTCGGTGGCTCAGCAATTGGTTTCGCAGGGCCAGATATCTCTTCTGTGAAGAAGGGGGAGAATCTCGCGGATACGATGAGAGTTGTTGAGAGCTACGCTGATGTCATTGTGGTCAGGCACCCATTGGAAGGCGCTGCCAGGTTGGCAGCTGAATTTGCTTCTGTACCTGTCATCAACGCTGGTTCAGGAGCTGAGGAGCATCCGACTCAAGCGTTGCTGGATCTGTATACAATCATCAAGGAAAAAGAAACGATTGATGATTTGAATGTAGTTTTGATGGGAGATCTACGCTACGGCAGGACCGTTCACTCTTTAGCATACGCGTTGTCATTGTACAACGTGAAATTGTTCTTTGTCTCCCCTGAAATGTTGCGCATGCGAAGAGAGGTTCTGGAAACCATAAAGGAGAACATCAAAGTTGTGGAGAAAAGCAACTTGGATGAAGTCATCACTGATGCTGATGTATTGTACGTCACTCGCATTCAGAAGGAGAGGTTCCCCGATGCAGCTGAATATACGAAGATGAAGGGGTCATACAGGATTGACGTGGAGCTGCTGGAGAAAGCGAAGAAGGATATGATAGTCTTGCATCCTTTGCCGAGGGTAGATGAGATAGCGCCTGAAGTTGATGCAACTGGACACGCACGGTATTTTCAGCAAGTTTGGAACGGCGTTGTAACAAGAATGGCGTTGTTAGCCTTAATCCTCGGGAAGATCAGTTAGAAAAGTTCCAGGGATTCAGTATTTGTGGACTGGCAGTTGGGACATTTCTTGCTGCTTCCACAGAAGGTTGTTGCACAGTTGGTGCAGTGGACGAAGATGAAGTTGTAGGCGAAGAGGCCAATTTTACTTGTGCTGATTTGCTGAGTTTCAGCCAGTAATCGTTCCGCTGAGAACCTCTCATTGCCAGGTTCTAGGAGAGCAAGATGCCCACCAGAAGTCAGTTGATGCACTTGTTCTTCAAGTGCAAGCTTGTCTTTCTCGTTGAGCGAGAAGTTGTTTATGGTAGAGTAGAATGGAGTTTCCTTGGTTCCATGAGGTTTCACGATGCTCCAGCCGAATTTCTCTGCGTCAAGTCTGGCAAATCTTCTTGATGCGGGGTTGCAGGGCACTATTGCTGTTGCTAGCCGGCTTCTGGGTTTCTTGGAATGTTTCTTCCCGTATTTGTAGATGTGTTCGAGGATTTTCTTCTTCAGAGAGAAGAAGTCTCTTGGATCTTTGGTCGCGCGCACTCCCAGCAGGCTTTGGGCAGCTTCATCGAGGCCGATTGATGCTATGGTTCTCGTTGCATTGTCGAGTCTGTAGTAGCAACTCCCGTTTGCCTCTTGGGACAAGCACGGGAGGACTTTCTTGTCCATCCGATCTTTTATCGCTTTGTATTTGATTTCCAGCGCGTTCATAGTTGTTTCAAGCAGATCATCCAGCAGTTCAAGAAATCTCTCTTCGTTTCCTTTGGCTTCAAAAGAGACTCTGGGGAGATTGATGAAGATGATGTCGAGGTTGCCTGTTCGTTGGATATCGATGTCAGGGTCTTTCTGCCACTCATCTGCAAGCCGCAGGCCTGAGGCTGAGTAGGTGACGTTGGTTGTTTTCTCGGATCCTAGGTTGGCAAAGTATATCAAGTTGCTCTTGGCTGCAAGTTTGTGGGCTTCAAGGATGAGTGACTCTTGCTCTTCACTTGGCGATTCATGTCTGTATTTCACGACTATCTTTGGATTGGTGAGAGGTCGTTGTAGACTCTCCTGAGTTAGCGCTTCAAGCAGTGAGAAGGCGAGGCTCTGGGTCTTCTCAGAATGTGAGTTGTTTGGCTGATCTGAGTAGTCTAGTGTTATGGTTGTAGGTGTCGGGATTCTTTGATTGAGGTCATTGATGAAGTGATGCAGAAGCTTGTTGATTCTGTTGGGAGGGGTGTCTTTGGCACATTCTGCAAAGTGGACATTGAAGTTGTCCAGGATTTGCTGTCCCATGACTTCCAGTGCTGTGTTCCGAATGACGTTGGCAGTCAGATGCAGTGCAGCTTCTAGTGTATTGCTCGTGTTGGATGCAAGGAGATAGGGTATGCTGTGGACGATTTCGTTGGGTTTGAGTATCCATTGACCTAAGTTTTGAATGTGAAGGCTCCCGCTGAGATAGGCGTCTGAGATGTTGCGAGGGAGAATACTCATTAGTGTGTATTCTTCCAGGACGGCACTGCCAGCTAGGTTGTGAATGACTTCAGGGTGGGATGTTGGAGCACTGATCAACCTGGCAACTTCATGGACGGGTAGGCCCAAACGTGTAAGGTTGTGCCGGTATTCTTCGTAGTGTTTCTCTAGAAGAAGGGTGTTGACGATTTCTCGGATGAGGGGAGCTGTGATGTACTTGGTCTTGAACTGCTGAAGCCGCTTTTCAGTTTCACGCGCAACTCTCTGAGCGATATCAGTTGGCACGTTGGCTTCCACGACTAGAGATTCAATGATTCTGTTTCTGTCAAACTCTTCGATGGAGAGGTGTGAGGTTCGAACGAGCATTTTTCTCCTCTTGTGAGTTCGATCATCAATCTCGTCTGTGATCTCCACAACGTGTCGGCCAAGATCGGTCAGATGATATTTTTTGGTCTCCACATCAGGTTCGATGAGATCTGTTTTCAAAAGTGATTTGAGGTGATAGGCGAAGCGCCCGGCGTCTCGAGTAGCGTCAAGTTTGAGAGCACTCATGAGTTCTGTATAGGACATCGGCCCATTTTCTAAAAGAAGGCTGAGTGTCTGCACTCTAATCGCTGCTGAAATTGCTTTCAACACGAGCAGACCAGCCTTGTGAATGCTCGGCCTTGACGGGGGCATGAGTAGTCGCCTTTCAGTGGCTATTTTTATGGGTGTGCAAAGTTTAAACCTTGGGGAAGCTCGGAAACCGAGATTCACACCGAACCTAGCATTGTCACTAGTGTCTGCTGGCAATGCTTAAATTCTCAGGTCGTCACTTTTTGAAGCGTGTGAGCGGCGGTAGCCAAGCCAGGTCAAAGAACAGTTGTCGACCAGAGGCGAAGGACTCAAGATCCTTTCCCGTAGGGGTTCGCTGGTTCGAATCCGGCCCGCCGCACTATCCTCACGTCAGACCGAAGACAAGGGACCTGCTGTTTCTCAACCTCGTATCCTCCGAGCGCATAGCGTCTGCGCTCGGCCTGAGTGCTCAGGTGTTGTCATGAAAAGGAGAGGCGCATCGCTCATGTTTCCCTAGTGTCGTGTCTTCAGAGCGTCTTCAGAGTTCCCTCGTAGAGGCAGCGGGTGCGACTACAGTTTTACTGATTCTTCCATCATGCCTTTCTCAGTGATGATGAGCAGATCAACTCCGTTGCCGCTCATGGAGTCCCGGCTGATTGCGGATTTGATAGTTCGAAGAACCATCTCTCTGGCGTCGTGTAGATTCATGTTTTCTTTGTAGTTCTCCTCGAGAACCCCTACAGCGATCTCTGCGCCTGTACCTACCGCTGCGTACTTGTCAGGGATCAGAGAGCCGAGAACATCAAGAACAAAGATGGAAGGGCCGTCATCGTCCACTCCGCCAATTATTGTTTGCGTAATGAGTGGGAACAGCCGTCTATTGAAGAGAAGGTTGGACATGACTTTTCCAGCTGACCTGACGGAGATCTTCCTGCTTACATCTAGCTTGTAGAGGTTCGAGTGAGCCTCAACTTCTCTCACTAGCATCTGCATGTCAGAGACGAGTCCTGCGCAAGCCGCTCCAATGTGGTCAGTGATCTTGAAGACTTTCTTGCCAGCTTTGCTTGTCACAAAATAACCGTACGTTATTCTCTTTTCAGAAGCGAGAATCACGCCCTCAGAGAATACAACGCCGAGCGTCGTTGCACCCGGCATCATATAATATGGATACTGTTGGTCTTGCTCCACCAAACTGGTCATCCCACGAAATAATAATTGGGTATACACTCCCAGCATTTAAAGTTAGTGCGCTTTTCCGCAATGCAGCAGCAATTCCAAACATCGTGTTCAAAGAGCCTCATTCTACAGATGAGCCAGAGAGCTCCATGTCCTTCCCTTGAAAATGGGACTTCCAAGCTCGTGCACGTGAACAAGTATCTCTGTGCACCGGAGAAAGCTGACACGGACTGCATGTGCTTCATCATAGTTGGATGCGATTTCTCCTGAAAACGCGACATCTGTGTGTCTACTGAAGACTTAAAACATGCAAAGATGAAGTTAGTCATATCACCGTTGGCTCGAGGGTTCATGATGTCGAAACGAGGGCTGTACGTGGGGAGGTTTCAACCTTTTCACCTAGGTCACATTCATGCCATCAAGTATATTCTTTCCGAAGCTGATGAAGTAGTCATCGTAATTGGGAGTGCACAGTACAGTCACCGATTAGACAATCCTTTCACTGCTGGCGAAAGACTCACGATGATACGTGCGGCCTTGACCGAAGCGGAGATTCCGCACTCGCAATACTGGCTGATTCCCATCAGAGACATGCATGTCCACATGATGTGGGTTGCTGAAGTGAAAGGGTATGCTCCAAAGTTTGCATGTGTCTACTCCAACGAACCTCTTACGTGTCGGCTTTTCAGAGAAGCTGGATTTCCTGTCAAAGCTATTCCCTTCAGTAAACGGCACCTGTATTCTGCTACTGAGATCCGAGAACGAATGCTGGACAACAGATCCTGGACAACCCTCGTCCCAGACAGTGTCTCAAAGTACATCATAGAGATTGATGGGGTTCAACGACTACGAGAGCTGATCAAAACCGATAAGATCGGAGATTAACTTCGTGCGCACTAGAAGAGAAATAGTAGACACTCCATCTAAAAGCTACGGGGCTACGTGAAAACCATGCGGGGTTACCCTAGCCTGGTAGGGGGCAGGCCTGCTAAGTCTGTGGTCCTTTGGGCCTCGCGGGTTCAAATCCCGCACCCCGCGCTTAATCCACGTGTTACAGCACCTTTTTAAGCACTCACAGCGCAGATAATCGATTTTCAGAAACAGAGCGATTCTCACGTTTTTCAGGTAACAGATTCTCACGCTTTCAGCACCCTTCTACAAGAACCTCGCAAGCTGAGGCGAAAGAAAACACCTGCTTATCGTCGGATTGACAAGTATTTCCAAAGCACGAAGCAGTATTGGAAGGAGCGGAATCGACGGAAAACAGTGTATGAGCTCTACACTCAAGGGTTGACGCAACAGCAGATCGCTGAGAGACTAGGTGTCTGCAGCAAGACGGTGGCGAAGGATCTTCGCCGAACCCGTGCCTGTCACAAGGGCCAATTTGTGAAGATGGTGCGCACGATCCAGGCGGAACGGGATGCTGACTATCTGCAGACCTATGAGCATTTGAGTCTACAGGAGCAGCGGAAACGCCTCAAGGCGGACATGAAGCTCTTTGCGAAGCTCTTCCGGACACGTCAGCAACTCAATGAGACCATGACGCTGACGGTGCGCCTCGATGAGGTCATCAATCGTTTAACAGGGAAAATAGTCTATGGGAGACCGTATGTGAATCTCCGTCCTCACAGTTTTTTGATGCCGCTACAGCGGTTCAGGCTGCGAGTGCGGTTTCTGATGCATGAGAAGCAGGTTGCCGAAGCCGTCTACTCCGTGGGGAAATGGGGTTCATCCCAGGAATGTGAAAACTCAAATAGTGATCCACTGTGCGCGCGCGCTGATAACACTAGGTTATCCTGCTGAACAGCCAAAACCAAGAAAGAAGAACCTATTCGAAGAAATGCGCGCGCTGACAATGTATGTAATACTATTCTATTGTACACGGAGAGAAGGCTGAGTTTTAATTTGTTCGACTATTTATTATGCGAATGGCAACAACTGCCTTCGTGTTTGTGGCCTTCCTCTGGTTCACCCTTATGCTCATGACAGCACACTTTTATACTAAACTCCTTTCCTTTTATTGTTGATTTGACAGTTAATAACTGTTGCGCGCATTTTAGCGATTTTCTCGTCCATAGGGCAGGATTCCTTTCCACAAATCCTAAAAAACTGAAACTTAAGACGTATTGAAGAGGTGATTTGTGGCTAACCACTTGATCACCAACCTTCAGTTTCCGACCACAAGAGACTCTGGCAGATTCCAGTTTCGCCGGTGGTATCCTGAGAAGATGGATAGAAGCGTGATGAACTAAGGTTCTATTTCTAGACAAATTGGTGAAGCCTATTTTATCAGATGAACTGCTCCGCTTCTAGGGTAACCCTAATTCTATAACACATGAATATAAAAATACTAAACCCAATACTAAATCCAATAGAAAAAAGATGGAAGTGTATTTTTCAAAAAATGACGGAGCTACTAAAACGGTAGCCTCAACATTTGGTGTTCTTGTGGGATTAGCAGGTATCGAACATGGTTTATTTGAAATGCTTCAAGGTAATGTTACGCTAAACGACATAATGATAGATGCAATTGGACCTGCACAGAAGTTTTGGGAGTATGCAACTGAAACTGCTCTAACGATAATTCCCAATCTCCTAATTACAGGAATAGTCGCAGTAATTTTCGGTATCTTGGTCACGATATGGGCGAGCGCATTCATTGATAAGAAGTATGGCGCTTGGATCTTTGGGCTTTTATCACTCATTTTGTGGTTGGTTGGAGGAGGTTTTGCCCCAATTTTTATGTCAATATTGGGTTTTGCTGCCGCCACCAGGATAAATAAGCCGCTCAAATGGTGGCGTAAACATCTCCCAGTCAATTTAAGAGGTTTCCTTTCTAGGTTATGGCCTTGGTCTATAATCATCTATGTGTTAGTGTTTGCAATGGGCGTGGAAATCGCAATCTTCGGGTATCCTCTATTATGGGTATTTGATGCGAATGTTACTTACACTATTCAGTGGACTTTAGCTTTGATTATGGTTGTGTTATGGCCAGTTTCTATCATTACTGCGTTAGCACATGATATTCAGAGAGGGAATGATTAAGCACCTTCAACCCCTTTCTTATTCAACGCAGGAAATACATGAAAGGTTGCATAGACTCCTCATATGCGGCTGGTGTGAACCACCTAAAAAAAGATAGGTGTTATGGGGTGTCTTTGATTCTCCAGATGCGCGCGCGCTTGGTTCTTGAACGTAAACCGAAGTTAGCAGTGCGAACTCCATATGCCAAAAGAGTTGTTAAAAGAAATAGCAGAAGCAATGAGTACACAGATAGTTCAGGAATCACGATGAACCCATTCGTAACCTCAATGTCATCATTATCTAACGCGTCGACTCCAACTTCATAGTGCCCGTTTCCATTCACATCAATCACTACATCAAAGTCCCCCATCGTATGGGTGTCTGACCACACAACTGTCACCAGGATCTCCCCATCAGGGTTCGAGGTAACTATAGGTTCAGTTCCAGAAACACGCCCGGGGATAACCATTCCGTCAATCCAAGATTCCACGTCAACTACTACGTAGCAGTCAAAAGATGAGGAGTGTGGGTATCCTGCTCCGGTCACGTAAACCGTTTGACCAAGGTCAAAGCTATCTTGGTGTTCTCCCTCGGAGTTGCAGCTCTCAATAAAGGGTTGAGTTGGAGCCTCTTCATAGAAAACAGCCCTCACCACGTGATCGGTATCCATGAGTATGAAGAAGGGGTTAACAGCATCGTGAAAGACTGAGTCAACGATCCAATGATCTAGAAACCACCCGTGGGCAGGGAATGCTTGAATCGGGATCTCTGCCCCAATTAAGAAGGTCATTCCTCCTGGAGGTGGATCGGTAGTGCCCGATCCCTCAACTTCCATGATTAGGATCCAATGGCTACGTTGAAGGTGGAAGTCTTGAACGGTGGTGATTCCAGCGATCACCGAAACCAGGGCTGTTCCGCTATTATACACTTCTTCAGTAACTGTGACATTATAACTTCCAGTGGGAAGTTCCATCGAGTAATGACCTGAACCGTTGGTGGTGCTGAAATAAAGATCCCCCACTGCAACCTCGGCCCCCACGATTGGCAGATGGGAGTCAAGATCGGTGACTCTGCCCTGCAGAAACCCAATTTGGGACTCCTCAACAAATACCGCTGTCAATACATGATCTGAATCCAACGTAATGCTAATCGGATTATCAGTTCCTGCATCTCCTGAATCGAGAACCCAATGATCCAATATCCAACCGGAATCAGGAATGGCAAGCACCTCTAGTTCGGTATCTTGGGTAGCCCACCACGTACCAGGAGACGGACTAGTTGATCCAGCGCCACTCACCTGAATCGTTAATGCCTGCATATTGGGTGGATATAGGTAGGCAGCGTCATGAAATAATCGACCTCCTTCGATTGCGAATCGCTCATCATACAGGGCAAGTCCAATGTCATACCATCCTTCAGGCGCCCCCGCAGGGAGATAAAGATGAACATAACCATGCTCAAAGGAGATCCCAGTGATTTCCCAACTTGATCTATTGGAACTCTGCACCATACCCACTTCATCGGTGAGAAAACCCTGAACCGAAATATTGAGGGGGCCCAAGTAAGTGGTGTCCACATCCATCCATACCTCCACACCATCATGGAACCCATCACCATTGCTGTCAAAAGCTGCGTAGCCAACATCGTAGAAGTATTCATCTGGATCCTGAGCATACTTTAGATTACGGTTGGTATAGTCGTGATAGCTGATGTGGGGGTTATCATGGGAATCAATCGCGATTGATGTTCCCCAGTTACCAACGTCTCCGAGATGATCTATATTCTTGATGAACCAGCTTGTTCCGTTCCATCCTGCATACTTCAGATCTTGCCAATATGCGTCATAGTAGCTGATGTGGGGGTAATCATTAGAATCCAGCGCAAGGGAGCAGAATTCTCCTACAGTCAAGGCAGCGTCAACTGTTTCGATAGACCAAGCTGAACCCGTCCATCGCGCATACTTCAGATTTTTGGTTGACCAATCGTTGTAGCTGATGTGGGGGTTATCATCCGAATCCAGAACCAGGGAATTGTGTGTGTTAGTCACGTTCTCAACTATTTCGATGTTCCAGGTTGTTCCCGTCCATCGCGCATACTTCACTTCATCTGCGCTATAGCTGATGCGGGGTCGATCGCTGGAATCCAAGGCAAGGGAGGTGTCACCAACGTAGTTTGGTGGATCATCAACAGTCTCGATGTTCCAGGCTGAGCCATTCCACCAGGCATACTTTAAAGCCTGATGCGTGAAGTCAACGTAGCTGATGTGGGGTCTATCAAGAGAGTCTATGGCTATAGACGAGTGTCCACCCACTTCACCAATCGTATCAACTGACGTTGTTATCTGGACTGACAAGTTAGTCGTTGCATAGAATGTCGTATACTTTAAATCACGATTATCAATGTCATAATAGCTGATGTGCGGGTGATCGCTGGAATCCAAGGCCAGAGAGGTCCATTGCCCAACATTCCCCACCGCGTCAACAGGCCCCATGACCCAGAGTGAGCCTGTCCACTTAGCATACTTTAAATTAGTCCAATTTGAATCACGGTAGCTGATGTGGGGATAATCATTAGAGTCCAAAACAAGAGAGGAGAATGCACCTACTTCACTAGCTGCATCCACAGTCTCTACACTCCAAACTAGGGGAGCTGCTTGAATAGAAGGCACCAAGAATGGAATGGAGATAAGGGAAAAAATCAAGATAGCAACGAATACCTTGGATCGGTGTGGGTGCACTTTAGATCGATGCAGAGTGTTCATGGGAAAATCATATGATTACTCATCTTTAAGACTTGCGCGTGCGCGGCGTAGTTGATTTGGGTTCCAGATGCAGAACCTGTGATGTTGTGCGCCGCCGAACGAGTTGGTATCTAACGTATCGCCGCGTATGATCGTTCAATTGCTGATGCTAGCTCGCGTAGCATCATATTTGTTTTGGTAGACGATCTGTTCTAGGGGCTTTCGGCGTCTTGTTTCTGGAGACGGAGTTTCTGCTGGACAACCAATGGGCAAAATTGCAGCAGAGCGGTAGTTCTCTGGTATGTTGAGCAGTCTATTCAGGAAGGCGGTGGAGGAGGGTGTGTAAGTGAGAGTGGCCAAATTTTCGCTTGCTGCAGCAAGCAGGATGTAGGCAACTGAGATCCATGTGGATTGAAGCCAATAGGGTGCTTTGGTGAAGCTGGCTACTACGATTAGGGCCGAAGCGTCTGTGAGAAAGCTCTTTTCTGAAGTGACTTTCTGTTTTTCGAACCACCTTTTGAGATTGGCAGGGGTTTTTGTGTGAAAGTCTCTCTCTACCTCTTCAGCTTCTTTTCTAATTGCCTCTTTCAGTCTACTGTCTGTTACTAGGATATAGATCCAAGGTTGGCTGTTGGCTCCGGAAGGAGCGTAGCTTCCAGCTTCCAGTATCCTGTATATCTTTTCTAGTGGAACAGCGTGCTTCCTGTATTTCCGGATACTCCGCCTCTTTTTCACTAAATCTAACAATTCCGTTTTCAGAAGTTTCCACCTTAACCTTATTTTATACTCCTGCACCGAATAGACTTTTTTCAATTGAGTGCGCACGCACGGATAGAGCAAGATGGCGAGCGCGTAAATATGCATGCGTGTGAGATTAGTGAGACACAAAAAAGAGAGGGAGTCTAGAGGAATAACTCTAGTTTATTGCGGAGTCTTAGTCTTCGAATGGACCGTAGCCTGCTGCAGAGTTGAAAGCGTTAGCCATATCGGCGCGAATCACATTCGCACCTGGAATACGCCGTGCAGTCAAAGCCGCGTACGCTTCTTCCAGCGTCACTCCAACTGTTGCTGCATAGCCCTGCAACATTGTGTAGGTTAGTTTTGCTCCGTTACGGAAAGCACTGTATGCTCCAGGATTGTAGCCGAGGGCAACACCGATGTTGTGCTTCCAGAACCCAGGTGTATATCCTGGCTCTAGCATCGGTGTGACTTCTATTAGTGCGAGTTGTTCGTCCGCGTCAGCTGGATAGCAGATGACGCCTACGATGTCGCCGTATGCGGGAACATAGCCGGAGTTAGCGTTGGCCTCGTTGACCAAGGTCTGTGCGGTCGGGGTTAGGTTTGTGAAGTTCCACCATCCCATAAGGTTCCAAATGGCTTGTTGCACGTCCATCATGCTGCCTTGCTTGTGGTTCAGGATATAGTTGGTCTGGTTCCAAGGTTTTGTATTCAAGGAGTCAGGTGGACTCAAACTCGAGTACAATGTTACGGCCAGAGCGACATCTCGGGTCATGTTGTGACCACGATCTAGGCACCAGCCAACATAGGTGTCGTTTGATACATCATAGCCCGCAGGAACGTCGCTTAGTGTGATGGTGAAATAGCTGATGCTACCGTTGACCACCGTCATGTAGACTGGGGTGGATGGCAAAGTTGGAAATGGTGCGGCTCCTGCTTGCGTCATGAATGATCCTGATAACACCACAAGTGTGGCAAGGAAAATCGACAGATTCTTTAGCTTCATCTTTTTTTCTCCTTTCTTGACTTAAACCAACTTGCTCACGTCGACCACTCGCTTTAAGGCTTCTGGAGAATATTTCTAGAAGAATACTCAATAGGCACGTGAGTGCATGCACATCCTCGACATTATGCGTTAACCACGATCTTCCGTGAATTGACTTCTGACTGCCGGTGTGTTGCGTTTAGCCAGTCCGGTGTCGTTCCAGGGATTCGCCGAGCCAAGATAACTATCCTCGGTTGAGGCAGGAGCAGCTCGTATTATCGCGCGTCCGGTGAGTGAGGAATAATACGAATGCAGTGTACTCATGAGAGTTCGTTGGTAGTCGATTGTCGTCAGATTAAACTTCCGGTAGTGTCGGGGAGGTCATCAACTATCCCAGTTGTCCAGGGTGGAATCTGCCGCGTGTTGAGATAAAAAGGGGAGGGGGGTTTGGATTGCGTTAGCGTTCTGTCTAGTCTTCGTAGGGTAGCAGACCTGCAGCCGCGTTGAACCAGTTGGCTATGGTCAGCCACATGTCCTTGTAGGCGTTATTCTGAAATCGTTCATTTGCCCACGAGAGAGTGAATCCAGGGTGATAATTCGCTGCGATATACGTTGCGTAGGCCTCTAGTTGAGTTGGTGTGATGTGGGGGTCTCCGCTGTAGCTGCCACGACCGCCGTTGTAGACCTTGACGTTGTGTTTCCAGTAGCCAGGTGAAAGGCCCATTCCAGGAATGCTGAGTTCGATGATCGAGTCTTGTACACCAGGGGCGCCTTGTGAGAGGGCGATGATGGCCAGTACTGCTCCCGTCATAGGATCATAAGTTGTATTCGCATTGGCTGCGTCGACCATAGCTTGTGCAGTGGCACTGATGGGGGAAAATGCATCGGTGAAGTGCCAGATGGCTTCTTGCACGTCCATCATGCTGCCTTGCTTGTGGTTCAGGATGTAGTTGATGGCTACCCAGTTGATGCTGCTGACGGCGGACGGTGGGGTTAGACTGGAGTACAGGGTCACATTGTGCGAGACGCCGCGAATCATCGTGGTTGAGCGGTCGATGCACCAGCCAGGGTACGCTCCATTGTGGACGTCGAATCCTCCAGGTACGCCACTGAGTGTAGATATGAAGTAGGATGTTGTTCCGTCAACGACGGTGAGTTGAACTGGTGTTGTTGGTAGAGTCGGCCATGAGTCGGCGTTAACGGTTGCAAGTAGTGAAACGCTGGAAATCATCAGGAATGACAGAGTCATTATAGCTAGGTGTTTTACATTCATCTTTTCTTTCCTCAGATTGCTCCATTGGTGGTTAGCTGGCACAGCTATGACACTCGTCATACTTAGCTGTGTCCCGAACATCTACGGGCTTTGCTCTAACCAAACCAGTCTCATAGGACATCTTAGACCATGGATGTAGGGTGGAAACTCCCGCTGTCCATTGACTTCGTGTGTGTCCGTAGACGCCTACTCACCCTTGTAATGGTACTCAAGCAGTCTTCGCATGCCCCTTCGGAGTATCTCCGACAACGTTGACGGCTTGATTCCAAGTCTCTGTGAGAGTTCAGACGTGTTTACCTTTCGCGGATAGTCAAAGAATCCCATCTTCAAACCCAGCCACAAGGCTTTTTCCTGCTTCTCGGTCAGCACTTTAGTCTTGGATCGATAGGTGCCAGCTTCGATGATCTTAGGATTGAGCCCATTCTCTTCAAGTTGAACGAGAGCTTTTTGAAATGCCTCCAGAGTGGGAGCTACAAATGAATACACTAGTGTGTTGCCCTCAAATTTTCTTCCAGACACCAAGAAAGAGTTGGTTCTCAAAAGAGTCTGGCACACACCACAGCCATCAGTGTCAAACCAAAGCAAGGTTTCCTTACCTTGCTTTCGACGAATCATCACCTCATGCCTTCGTTCTTGGGGTATTGTGTAGGTTTCGGAGGATGGAAAGCTGATAAGATGTCGCGTGAGACCATCAGGCAAACTTCGAACGTCCAACAGCTTGCATTGCTGTATTCCTAAGCTTTTGATTATTCCAAGGCCTTTACACTGATCATTGACAACTTCAATCGTTGCATGGTATGGATCGTCACGAAAGTGTTGCATATTTGACTCCCACACAAATTCGGGATATGCTAAGGCACTAGTTCCTTCTGCCATACGGATGCCAGTGACACAAGGTTCTTCATGCCCTATCCCTCTTGAGTTCTGACGACTACGATATGTTCGTTACGATATTATGCTTTATGTAAGTAGCTACCGGTTTTCTCCGTAGTGGCTGGCAGCTAGTACTATGTCAAAGATGTCGACGTCCCCGTCCGCGTCGATGTCACAGTTGTATCGTATATTTCAGCGTCTACGTCCCCAACCAAAATCAAGACGACGTGGTTAGTAGCAGGAGCTTTGTATGTATTGTCTAGTTCTGAGAGGTTAGGACTGCTTCTTCATGAAGACCCACAGCTTGGACTAGGTTGTCATCGAGGCTCTGCGTGGTTCTTCGAGATCGATGTCTATTACCAATCCAGCAGAGGACCCAACCTAAAAACCATAGTAAGGTAGTGATGGGAAAGAGCATGACAATAATTATGCGTCTCTGAATTGACATAGATGGATCACCCGATAGATTCTGAATTGTAAGAGCAGTAAAATTCTTGTGAAGGCTGAATCAGTATTGCACACCGCGAAAACTACTTGCGGAGTAATCCTGCATCATCTGCAGAAAAAAGGGGAGTGGAGAAAAAGTGCACTTACAGGACGTGTTCTAGAGCCACGAAGTTTAGCGTGAAGCTCAGGGGTTCATCCAATTGTGCGTAGCCAGTGGGAGCAGTTCTGGAGACTTCTCCAGGTGCCTGCATTAGGGGACGTTTGCTATGGCAAGAAAAGTCAACCCCATAGCAAATGCACCAGGATGGCTCAGTAGGAGTTGTGTTTCTTTCTCCGCTTCCTCATAATCTTCTGTCGTGATCACGCCTTCTTTTATCAACTCCTCTTTGTCCTGCTCCACAATTTGAACTGGAACACTGACAAGCATCTTCAACGCTTCAGGATTCTGCTGAGTGGCATACATTGGAAGAGGATAGATACTGACAGAGTTCAAGCCTGCCTCGGTAAATATCGAGAAAAGCTGTCTGCCAATATATCGGTCATCTCCTCTGGTCTTTGCCCGTTGACCAAATGTTGACCAGAGC
Source organism: uncultured Candidatus Bathyarchaeia archaeon (assembly GCA_964346975.1). GTDB lineage: Archaea > Thermoproteota > Bathyarchaeia > Bathyarchaeales > SOJC01 > JAUWDF01. Next base: position 30,861 of record CAYFWV010000028.1, on the reverse strand, counting down.
TCGAAAAGCTTTGGCGTTTGAGGGAACCAGAGCATTGCGCCATCATCAACATCAGATGCCCCAATAATGCCTCCGCTCTTGGTTACCCGCTTCAACTCTGAGATCGTCGTAACTGGGTTCTCTACATGCATGAGAACCAGTCTGCAGTATGACAAATCAAAAGTTCCTTTCTCAAATTTCAGGTTATCAATGTTTCCCAGCTCGAAGTGAACATTCTTCACGCCTTCTCTGGCTGCTGCCTTCTTTGCCACATCAATAAATACAGGGTCAACATCTACCCCATACGCCTTTTCTGGGAGAATCTTCGAAGCCATTCTCCTTGTAACAGCACCAGTTCCACACCCCGCATCCAGCACCTTCATATTCGGTTTTAAACCTATTACTTCAAGTTCCTTCTCAATTATCTTTTCAAGGGCTTTAGCCTGTGCTTCAAGTCTCGTTGCCTCTTCAAGTTTGCCAGAATATGCATATTCGCGTGGTTTCTCACTCAAAAGTACTCCTCGAGGAAAGGGGGCATCATCGAGATTTAAGCGTATTCTTACATCAAAAGATGCGGAATACCGCTAATCTTTCTATTGTTCACACCTGAAACACTTTTTCCACCGAGTGTGCGCATGTACCGCGCAACTCTCTCTTCATCAACTAGAGAGAATCATAGTTTGCACAAGAGGTGTGATAGAAGAAAATTCTACTCAAAACACGGAAAAAGGGAGAGGGTGCAAGAATAGTCTCGGGTGACATCTCCTCGGTACCATGCGTCCATGCTAGATTGCCTTGGATATATTCGAGTTCTCAGTTGTGGATGTCTTCCTTTTCACCAGGATTATTGTGGCAACCGCTGCTATGGAAACAGGAACGGCGATCAGGAGAAACCAGTACTGCTGCCACCATGATGGTCCTTCTCCAGGCGTGGTTGAATACGGTATGACAAGTCCCCAGTGGGCAGGATCACAGGCCCACAGATCGGCTAGCAGATCAGTCGAGATGAACGCGTTGGCTCCCGTGGATCGGCCTGCAGGTTGACTCGCATTTAGGGGCCATGGATCATGTACGTAGATTCCGCTGGCATTGTAGCCGATGACAAGCACATAGTGTTGATACATCAGTGCAGTGCTAAAATAGATGAGGATGATGGTCAGGAAACCATGATCTGTTGCCTCCTGCAAATCCTCCAGTTCCAAGGTTCCCTCGTAGACATCCGGGAGATTCCGCGTCTCAAAGGGTACACGCATCATATCGGTATATGTGGCGCCTTCCACTGGATCTGTTTCCATTTCCGATGCCAACATGTCCTGGCTTGGCGCAGCAACTACAACATGACCAAGGGCCATCTGAACAGCTGCAGGACCACAATAGTAGCCAGTTTCCTGAGATCGATAGACGACGGGAATGACACATTCGAGGGGAGAACATGCTCCGGGTTCATGCAGAACTGCTGTCGCTACAATCACGAAGAGGACAAGCACCTTGAACATCTGCAGATGCCCCCCTTCCACACTTCCAGCTCCTGAACCATCACGCACGCGCTACCAGCTTTCCCCATAGTGGCTAGCTGCGGCCACGATGTCGAAGATGTCCACGTCACCGTCGCCATCGATGTCACAGTTGGGATCATAGGATGGATCAGGTTCGACAACACCATAGATTGTGGCCATAGCTACGATGTCAAAAATGTCTACATCGCGGTCTCCATCAACATCACCTGGGATGGTGATGAAGATTATCTGTCCAACAATGAAGGTATTGTCTACTGTCTCGATTTCATTAGGGACAGGACCTGCAGCAGCAGCGAAGATATAGTAGCCTTTTCCGAGACAAGTGTGGGGACGGACACTTGAACGCCTCTCTCCAGCATCCAAATGCTCCTCATTAGGGATGCTTTCCTGATAGTATGATAGTATGGATGGTTCCTGCACTATGAGGGTGCCAAACATTACCGAGCCATGGAAATGGCAATAGTACAAAAATGTGCCAACAGTGTCCGCTACAAAGTCGTATTCAATGATTGACGTGAAATCAGGAGATGTAGGTTCACCAGCTGTAGGAGTTTGATCTCCATTATAGTCAACGAAGAAGTTGTGTGTGAGCGAATCTGCGCTGTGTAAGGTCAGCTTGATGTGATCCCACTGATTGACCATTATGGTTGGTCCTGGGCTTGTAATATTGTTCGGGTTGGCTCCCCACCCAGCTGTTGCCAGCCCATATAGTTCTACGTTGACAGAGGTAGCATTAATCTCGTAGAGTGATAGGGTGACGTTGAAAATCTCCGATGAGAGCCCTTGATTCTCAAGTGTCATATTGAAAGAGAGATCATGCCCTTCACCAACTATCGTTTTCGCTGGAGAAACATCAATCACAGCAACATCATGAATCTCCACAGTTACATCAAATGAATACGAGGAATTGTTATTATCACTATCAGAGCTGTCAACGTAATACTATGTATCCCTGGCGTCAAATCAGTTGTGGTGAATACTCTGCCCGTTCCTAAGAAACCATCAATGTCCGAGGTCCAGGTGAGAGATGAATTCGAAAGCGCACCATCCTCAAGGTCAAAGGCTGACCCCTTGAAGATAATTGGCTCACCAAAATTGTACGTGTTACTGGGTCCTACTCCGATACCAATCGCGGATCGCGGCCCTTTGAAAGGCACGTCGAAGACTGCATCAGATTGATCCTCACTCATGTAGATCCCATCTGAGACCTCAACTCGAATCAAAGTTTCTGAACTGCCTGGAAGCGCTGAACCGTCCACAAGGTAACCTGTCCCATATATACGCGGAGATAATGGTCTCCACGTCGCACCATTATCACTACTATAAGACAGTTTGAAGGTTAAGGGATCACCATCAGGGTCAAAAGCGGTCCAAGTAGCATTGAACGAGTCTCCAACGTTTTCTCCACCGTTTGGATAGGTTATCGTTGCTTGAGGGGCGTTGGCACTAGCTGTGATCTTGTCGAGTAACACGGCGGGGGATATGCTGGTGTTCCAGAGGGATACGCTGTATGTACCAGTCATAAATGGTAGATCTAGCATGAAGAAAGCCGTGTCGGAGAATGGAACACCTTCCCAAGCATCGGTATCAAATTGGACATCAAAGCTTTGGCTGTACAACACCTCCTCTCCAGGAGGAGCCCCTCTGAGCTCAACAGTATATGGACCACTGGGGACGCTGATGTTCAGGATGGAGGGTATTTGGAAAACTGGACGCAAACTGCCTGTGTTATTCTTGTAGATTCTGCCCGAAACTTGAAGGCCAGGAGAGGAACTCTGGATATTGCTAGAAGGTAAGGTTTGCAGCGCTGCAACTGGAGGATCAAAAACTTCCATAAGTTCTTCCCATTCATAAGGGTCAATCCATCGGTATTGATTCTCATAACTCATCAGGTTGCCATATTGGCCTTCAAAAAGATGCAGTGGAGACTTCGCAACATCCCCAGGTTCTGAAGGATAACCCACGTTGATAAACCAGTTTTGTTGTGTATCATAGCCGAATGTTTGGCTCGAGTTCTCTCTATCTGGATGGCCCAGATATGGATTACCGCTTCGTTCATCCCAACTATGGTAAAGCCCGTAATTGTGGCCGATCTCGTGAGCGAAGCTCCACGGTCGATCCTCATGAGCAACAAAGACTCTGCTGGGGATACTAGGAACTTGTCCGATGCGTGTGCCTTGGGTTGCTCCGCCATACAACCCACAGATCAGATCGTATGATACGCCCGCCCTTTCCAACGCACGCCTCATTTCCTCAAGGTCTTCAAGTAGTTCACGTTGATTCCCTGCGTCAAATGGATTTGTGAAATCTGGACCGTCCCATACAATGGGAGCTCCGGCAAGCAGGAACTGCACTGGATCTGACAGATCAGGCATAGGAGTGACCTTCTCAAAGAACGTATGGGCTATCACTTCCTTGGCAGCTGATGGGATGTTCTGACCTGGACCTACAGCGTCAGGTCGATAGTCAATCAGATAATATCCTATTCTCAAGGATTCTGTTGGAGTGAATGAGATTGGCACCCAGCTCATCCAGTTGTCTGAGTAGAGAGTTTCAGTCATTCCATCGGTGGCTTTCACAAAGGCCACAAGATTCAGGCTTCCACGGGTGACCCAATAGTCTGGAAGCAGGAAGTTAATCGTGTATTCCTCTCTTGCTCTCGTGAAGAAGTTTGGTGGAAGCGGAGCTTGAATCCTAGCTGCTGCGAACAGGGGTCCGTTGGGGGTCCAGATTCCAGGATGCGCCAGACTGTCACCAGCAGCTGAAGTTGCGTACAAGTAGGCTGTCACATCATGTATTCTTGTTCCATAGATACCTGGATCAACGAAGACTCTCACAATAGTGCTTTTTCCACGAGCAAGAGATAAACTGTTATCTCCATGTCCAAAGTCATCCCAGTATTGTACAGCTTGAGTAATCTCAATTCCATCAATTTTCAGATTTCTTCCGAAGCCTAGTGGACCTCGATTAGGAGGATCCGCAAGGGTAATAGAAGCCATTTGAGACCAGTCGCCCCATGTGAGTGTAGGCCACCCATCACCTGAAAGGGGATTACCGTTTTCCAGGTACACAACATTCATGCTTACTGAAGCTCCATGCCCAAGACCCTCACCAAGGCTGAAGTCGTGACTGCTGTCAAGTGTATCGAGTGGATGAGCTATTTCGACGACATAATTACCTGGTTCACTAGGACTCGCCCCGGAGAACTGGACTGCGCCCACACCGTCCAGGTCACCAAGATCTAAAACATCCCTTTCAAATGAAGCCACGTCAGCAGGAGTCGGGAAGAATCCATCTTCAAAATAACCTGCGCGGTGGTCCCACGAAACAAAAGAAATCGTCGTATCAACCCAGAGTTGGTCGTCTCCAATCATTTTCACTCCGTCGCCATCGTTGTCGAAGTTAAACACTACCCTATCATCAGAGTCGTAGTCTTCATTCTCAATTACAAACGCTAGATAGAGGTTGATGTAATCGTTCTTAACGTAGAGAGAGGCATTGTGAACTTCAGCACCCCATGATAGAGAGAACTCAATCCTGTCCGCATCATCCCATTCCGCTGGGGCTGCGGTCCAAGGATTCGCTGGGCTGAGTTGTCCATCAATTAGAGGTGTTGTTGACGCCCAAGATGAAAACGTGAACGGATCGTCTGCGCTAACCTGTGCTATGAAAATCAATGGGAACAGTAGTTGTGTAAGTACGAGAATAACCGGCAAAAGTAATCTAAGCAAGACTGAACTAATGTGCTTCATCATTTCCCCTCTTTGTCTTAATTGGCATACCCGCCTATTATGGTTTGTAGAACCAGTTTCCATTCTCATAGGGAAACAAGAGAGAACAAAGGGGAGGGTGCAGGAAGCAAGGTCAGGTGAAATCTCCATTTGTCCTGGTTCAAATCTCTCCCGGCCCACTTCAGGATAAGACACTTTTTTTCGTGCTATCGCTTGTAGGTGAACCCTTTGGTCTCCAATTTCGTAGCCCGCCTCAGAATGTTATTCAGGTATGAGAATATGAAAAAGGGAGTTTGCGGTGAAGACTCAAGCTTTCACTTGAGATAGCATTAAATCCTCTAATTTTTTCCTGCGCACGCGGTGGCGGAATAACTATCCTATCCTCTAGTATCTTGTCGCCATCGACTTCTATCTTGAAACTCATGGTAATTCCGTAGTCACCTGTTGCGCCAGCCTCCATTGAACCACCCTCAATTATGATGGTGTCTATAGTGAACCCCAATCCTCCTTGCACCTTGAATTCAGCATGCAGCGCTTGTGAGTTAGGTGAGAGATTGTCGTAGTGGACTGAGAATTTCCTAGCATGATGGTCAGCCTTCGCGAAGATGAAACATACATTCTTCACTCTCTTCACGACAACAGGTGTTTCGCGTGCTTGGGCTGGGACAATCAATAAGCTGAGCGCCACTAACATCAGAGTAAAAGCAAAAACTTTCTTCACGGCTTGTCCTCTCTCCCTCTTCAGTTACAGACGCAATACATTACGTCAGCCTGGTGAAAAAACCTTGCGCTGCGGATTCATTAAAGGGATGCATTACACGTAACGGAAGCTCACAGGTTAAGATTCCGGAGCCAATCGCCAAAACCCTCAAAGGAAAAAGATAACCAACCTTTCTGCATGACAACGCGGAAAAAAGGAGAGGGTAGCTTGTCAAGCTCCTCTAACGGATTTTCTTCTACAAGTGATCGTTGCTATTAGTATCAGAGTTGTGAACAGTGGCAGGATGACAATTGATGGGTGCTCCGGAATAATAATCACTTCTCTCGTTGAATGCTCAAATTCAAAGTATGAACATATAACCCGACGTTTTTCAACTGATTAGAATCCCACACCCCGTGCCGATCGTTGCCTTTAGAGAAGAACTATTCTCAGTAGAGCGTAGAGCCTTTGACGCCGTAGATGTCTCCACACTAGCCGCGATCTTCGTCTATATCTCAGTTCTAGAAGATATTTCGATTTCTGAAATATGGTGCAACTGGCAATCTGGCTTAAATCGCAAGAACCGCATTTCTCATTCAGTGTCTGGTATGAGTCATAGACTTTCATCTAAAGATTTCCTCGTTCTTGCAGAGGCGTTTTGGAAGAACCACTTGCAAGTGAAATATCAGAACCCAGACGCTTGGAGATGCCCAGGAGCCTAGTTGATATGGTCCAGTGCCCTGAATGTGGAAGTGCCTTGGTGAAGCAGAGTACGAAGAATAGGTATCATTGTGAAAATGAGACCTGCCCAGTCATCTACGTAAGGTACCCACACGTACCAGCCTTGAGAATTGTAGTGCTTGAGTCCTCACACAAAAGAAGAATAGCTGCTTGACCAGGTCAAGCCACTTTCCACCCTCATTCTCTGAGTCATCATTCACACTTCAGCGATGTGTACGCAGACACTGGATAGTAATGACCAGAATAGACCGTCAATGGCGCTTGCGCGCATCCAGTCGCCTTCTCTCCCATTCTGAGCGCATCATGATCTTCTTCGCTCTCATTCGATCGACTGCGAGAATCCCGTTGAGATGATCGATTTCATGCTGTAGGAGTTCGGAGAGATCTTCTGTTGCATCCAGCCTCAGCTGCCTACCCTTTGTATCTTGGTAGCTCAATTGTATATGCTGACTCCTGTTGAGAAGAACGAAGAAAGCCAAATTGAAACTGAGACAGCTGTCCCACACCTGGATCGTTTCATCAGACTGCCAGATGATTTCCGGATTTATCAAAGGATCACTGATACTCGCCGTATCAATGACAATCACGCGCTTCAATTCACCGATCTGAGGAGCTGCTATTCCTCGCCCATAGTGGAACTTTTTCTGAGCCTCATGAAGGGTTTCAGTCAAATCTTCAATTAGGCTGTCAAGAGCCTTGTCTGGAAAGCTTGTCACTGGCACCGATTTCCTTCTGAGACCGTCATTTCCCAGCTGCAGGATTGGCCTGATCATGCGATCCACTTCCTGTGCAATAACAGGGGACACCCATAGATAAAATAACGAGTGTCAGGAGAGTCTAGGACTGATGCACGCGCGACTGTGGGGTCGGAGATGGTGTTGTCGCTGGAATGGAGACAAATCGATCAAGTGTTATTGACTAGTGTGATTTGATGGATAGAGCGCGGTGAACCTTTGGGAAGTCACACCAAGAGATTGGCGATCGCTATTCTCTTCAGTGTCATCATTCTCGTTACGAAGATTGTCGCCCCGTCTCCACTAAACAAGATGCTGATCGGAGTTCAGGCTTTGTTGTTGGCTCTAGCTGCTTTGCTCGTGGAAAAGTGGGGTGCAACATTCGTGTCCATTGTCAGCGGATCTTTGACAGCCATCTGGACGATCTCGTCTGCTCCGTTCACCTTTGTATTTGCAGTCTTGTATGGCCTGCTGGTGGACGCCTTGTTCTCGATTCTGAATATACACTCCGTCAACGGGAAAGTCAAGCCCCGACGGTTAACGGCAGCAATGACCTTTTCCACGCTTGCAGTAGGCGTGGCGAGTTACTATTCCACGGTCAGGTTAACAGGAATACTCCCTGAAGGCCTCGGACTGGAGATTCTCATATTCACTCTGGGAACCATCAACGGTGCAGTCGCGGGCTATCTCGCGTCTGTCCTGTGGAATGGATATGTGAAGAACCTGAAGTTCTAGGCGCTTCGGATTTTACACACATATCTCAGAACATGAGAGTGACGAAGGCGTCAACATTCAACACGCGACTTGAGCAGTTGATCTAGTTCGCGTAGAATGCTCCTTTGGCAACCAGGATCACTTTTCCACCGACGTGCACGCAGATTTTCCTCTCACACTCCTCAGCTATCAGATAGAGCAACGATTGCCTCCCTACTTCGTAACCTTGTTCAACTCGAATGTTTATTGCGCTTTTCCCGAAATAGTGATGCTTCACCAGATAAGCTGCCAGGCACCCGTTGGCACTTCCCGTGGCAGGATCCTCAGAGATACCAAAGTAGTCAGCAAAGAACCGTACATTCAAGTCATTCCCCTCTTCGTATGTTTCCGCGCAAAATACGAGCAGGGTCTTAGCCTCGACGCCCTTGATGAACTCGAAGTATTTTCCTCGATTGACGGTGGCTTCCCTCACGCCAGCCAGTGTCCTCAGAGGAACGATGATTGTAGGCACGCCGGTGGAAACCTCTTGGATCGGAAATCGGTCATCGACCTGGGTCACAGCAAGATTCAGAATCTCAGACACCCCTGGAGCCTTGAAGGTTTGACCAAAGGTTGGTTGCAACTGTTTCATCCAAAGGATTTCACCTACGCCTTCGCTGTCGTCAAAAGTGACGGGGATCCGTCCAGCCTTCAAATTCAGGACGAGTCTCGTTGCAGGATTCTTCGCAATCTCATGATTAATAACGTAGGCCGTTCCCAGTGTTGGGTGACCAGCAAAGGGCAACTCAAGTTTCGGGGTGAAAATGCGAACAGCATAACCTCCATCCTGTGATGGTGTGTCTGATTGGATGAACGTTGTTTCCGAGAAGCCCATCTCTTTGGCGATGCTCTGCATTTGAGAATCAATGCTGTTTCCTGTATTTCTGAAGACTGCCAGTTGATTTCCACCATATTTTCGCTCAGCAAACACATCCACCATGTAGAAGATCAGTTTTTGCACATGTTCTCCTCCAGAGACTCATCCGTCTAGACTGATGAAGATTTGAGGATTTAAGCGTAGTGAACGCTCAAGGCTCTTCAGCGGATGAGAATTCGGTTACGGTCTATCCCCTGCAGATCTTCGGAACCTTTTTGCGCAGAATGCCACGCAAGACACGGCTGCAAACAGAGTGATGTTGAGACTGATCCATGCAAGGCTGGACCCAGCAATCGGAACTGATGAGCCTCCAGTGATTATCGGTTTGAACACGGCATGCAACGTGTGAGCTGTAGTCATAGGCACTTGGTAGGGGTTGATGGTGCCAACATTTGTGGCGTCGAGTTCCCAGTGGTCAAACAAGTAGTTCACTTGGGGTGTGGCTGTGACTGTGACTGTACTTCCGACATCCCACCATTCGGATATTGATGGGTTGATGAAGCCGCCGAGTGTCTTCGTCAATAATAGAAAGTACTGGGTCTTCCAGGTTGCTGTTGCAGTTCTTGGTTCATCCATTAGAATCCCGTTACTTTGGTCATACTCTGTTCCAGAGCCATCGTCACTCCAGACCTCGAATACTCTGCGAGTCCCATTTCCATGATCCACTGGGGCGGTGTCAACGCTGGCGTATGCTACGCTATCACTATCATACCAGCCTTCCCCACCTGTTGTGCTGTATGGAGAGGAGACGGTCAGGTAGAATTGGCTCTGGAATACGCCGGTGACGTTGCCTGCGCTAGCCACTATCAATGAATCACTCTGTGACGTGGACAGTCCCGTGGTACTTGTCCACGCATACTGCTTTGCGTCTGGAGTCACTATCAGAGGTGATTCAAAGGTGAAGCTATGAGTTGACCCTGAATCCCACAGGAATCCAATTGGCAAGCTGCCAACCGTGTAGTCGGCCCCATCAATTGTAACCACTGTACCCGTGAAGTCTGAAGAGACACCTATCTGGTCAAACGTGACTTGATGTTGCCCTGCAAGCACGGTTGCACTTGTCGTGCTTCTGCAGGCATTGTCTTCTGTCTCTTTCTCATCTTGCAGAACGGAGGCAACCGTGTTGAAGAAATAGATTCCATGCGGAACCCCTGTGGTATTCCATATGAATTCTACGGTGATTGTCATGTTCGGTTGGAGGTTGACAACCGACTGCTTGTCGATCAGGGTTTCGTTGCTGTAGCAACTCACATTGAATGAGGCAGGCTCTGTTCCTTCATTCTTGACAACGGCTTGCACAGTGATGTTTTCGCCCTCTGTCACAGTGGTGGGTGATGGAGCTTGACTGATTATGGAGATGTCGTTAATCAGAATCCGCACAGTCGTTGGTGAAGTGCAAATGTTGTTTGTTTCGTCGGTCTCAGCAAGTTCATTGCTTGAGTCAGCTTCTGCAGTTATCGAATAGGTTCCAGGTTGGACATCTGTGGTGTCCCATGCGAACGGTACGGTGATTTGATTTCCTGCTCCCAGATTGAAGATTCTCAAGACGCCGATGATCGTGGCATCATAGGAGCAGGTCACATCGAAGCTCTCAGATGTGTTCCCGAGATTTTCAACAGTGACCTGTACTGTGATGGTATCGCCCTGTGGCACTTGGGTGCTCGTTGGAATCTGGCTGGTCGCAGCCACGTCGCGGATTATGGGGGTTACGATAATGTCTTCGTCGGCTGTATCTGACACGGGGCTACCGGTCAGGTAGTCGACTCCTGAAGCAACGAGATCTTCCTTATGATTGAGATACAGGGGAGTCATGGAGTCTGGACTGGCTTCTATTCTGAAAGTTAGTGTTGCGCTTCCGCCAACAGGGAGCATTCCCACATCCCACTCTATTCTGGGAGGGGGCACCGCGAGGATTGTGCCCTGGCTTGGAGTGCCTACACTAATATAGGAGACATCTGAAATCGTCTCATTGACTATGATGTTGAAGACGCTGCTCCCTCCAGTGTTGCTCACGATTATGGTCATCTCGTAAGTTGTTGAAAATCCTACCACAGGAGGATCGTGTCCACTTACCACAGCACTGATGACTTTATCTACGAAGAGTTTTCCAGCCTCTCCGGGTGAATACACCGTCACAGTTTCGAGGCTTGTGCAGTTATTGTTAGCTTCATCAGTTTCAGGGATGATTCGGCTACTATCAGCCATTGCCAGGATGTAATATGTGTTTGATGGAACACCTGTCGTGTCCCACGAGAAAACCAAGCTGGCAACTGTTTGAGCTGGCAAGTCGACTACAGTTTCCCCTCCTATCACATTGTGACCATAGAAACATGTGACGTTGAAGGTTTCATCGAAATCTCCCAAATTAGAAACGCTGACGTTTATGTCAACCACTGTTCCTTGCACCACACTTGTCATCGCTGGAACTTGAGAGGTAGCAGCGACGTCATGTTTTGGAGCAGGCTGAATATCCACAGAAGCTTGTTGAGTGCACCAGTTATCGTCTTCATTGGTTTCAGTTATAGCTGCGCTTGAGTCTGCCCACCCTGTTATTGAATAGACTCCAACAGGGATGCCTGTCGTGTTCCAATAATACGTGAGTACTGTGCTTTGTCCTGCTGCCAGATTTGTCACGAGTTTTGTAGCGAGAACTGTGCTATTGAAGTAGCTCGTGACATTGAAAGTTTCTGTTTGGGTTCCCATGTTCTCTACTGAGATCTGAATCGTCACGTTTTCTCCCTGCCTAACGGTTGAAGGTGTAGAGACCTGACCGGTAGCCGCGACGTTGTGGATTAGTAGTGGTTCTTCCTCGTCCATACGATCCGCTGTGGGAGATTGATCGAGATTGGGATTCTGTTGGTCAGTTGACCAGAATAGTTGATAAGCCGGAGGATTTCCGAGTGAAGCCCAATCCAAGTACATTTCGATCTGATTAGGAGCAACGATTCTCCAGCCGCCCACATTCGAGTCTGTGATTTCATAGCTCGCATAACCTGCAGTGGGCCAGGGTTCATAGTCCCCAAAATCATCGTCATTGTCAATGTCATGGAGCAAGTACATTTCGCCGGCACCGTCATGATCTGTGTCTTCGACAAAGAGCAGATGTTCTGCGTCGAAGACGTTTCCACCGCTATAATACATGTAGCCGCTATCATCAATGAACCATTTGTACCTGGCATCTCGAGTAGGCCAATCGCTGCCGGGCGACCCATAGCATGCAAGCTTCAAGTATAGGTACTCGTCGTCATATTGATAGTGAGCGGTTTCAACGTCCCGCCAATCATCAGTTTCACCATTCTCGTTTCGGTCCCAATCAATTTGTATCCACGACTGAGGCCAGACAGGTTGAGCTGAAACTGAGAGCAAGCGCAGATCCATGGAACTGGCTGCAATAACCAAGAATACACCTACTACTACAGCCAGTCTTCTCAGTGGCTTAACTCGCAGCTTTCTCCTTCTCCATCAGCAATCAAGCTTAAAGTTCCGACAGCTTTTAAGGATTCTGGAACAAAGTTCTAGAGACTCCTAGTGCCTGCTCACTGTCCAAGGCGTCTGTCATCATCTGTCGCTAGCTTTCTACGCTGCCTGGTCCTGGGTCTCCACTGAAAACGTTCTTTATACTGGGATTCAGAGCATCCCCAATTTTCTCTATGGCGTAGCGTCTGAATCGGTTGAGCTTCCTTTGCCATTTCTCGAATTCTTCCGTAGAATATAATCTCTCAGGATGAAGATAGATGTCATCAATCATTCGAATGGCTTTGGGTACTTTGAATCCTGTGGGTGAGTCGATCCAGTCTTCCAAGCCTCCTCTGAGCAAGGAATCTAGTATTGCAACGGTGTGGTTCACAGAGATTTCTCTGTAGCGTGATCCTTCGCCGACGCCTCCAGTGTTGAGAAGAAAGTAGTTGATGTGAGTGAGGCCCTTCAGGATTTGGTAGAATCTGTTGGCGTGCTCCGCTTGATCACCTGCGGTAAAAGGATCATAGAAGAATTCGCTGGCAAGTTCGCCGGCGTGGGTCGGGTCTCCAGCAGAGGATTCAGTGGCTTGTCCGAGAATCATCAAAGCCACCGCTTGTTCACGTGTCAATCTGGCTATTGCAGGGATCAATGGTCCTCGAGTTATCAGGATCACATTGTCAATCTTGTCTACGTTGATGTTGGAGCTGGCGTGCATCAGATCTCTTCTCTGTATGACTGCTCGTCCGTTAGATGTTCGCTCCATGATGGAGAAGTCAAGGTCTGCCTCTGGTGAGACGTGGACATTTTCCATTAAGGTTCCGGGTTTCAGTAGTCCATAGAATATTTCTCGCTGTTCTCCGGGATTCACGTCTTCTGTTTTTACGAATAGTCCTCCCGCTTCAAAACCATGGAAAGATCCGTCGGGCATCAAGGTTCCTCCGTCGTCTTGGACGATCCATGATTTCTCTTTTCCCTTTCTGGCCAGGATCTGGCACGTCAGAGTCGTTTTCCCATTGGCACTTAGGGCAAGCAGCAGTGTTCTGACATTTTGATAGTCGCCATGGGCAGATTGCAGATAGTCTTCTCTGCAGCCTGCATGGAGGAAAATCCCACCTTTTCTGCTCTTGGCAACCCAGTCTTGCGCTGCAAAGACTCCCTTCTTGAACTCTCCTACGTAGTTGCTGTTTCGCACGACTTTGACAACTCGTCCATCATCCAACATGGCTAGTCGTATCATAATGTCCTTCTGGGGTAGACTCTTTGACCGATTGGATTCAAACGCACTGTCAGCAAAGAACACAACTTGATACGTTGGTTGTTCGACTTCCTTTCTGACGGGTAAGAAGAGGTTTCCGCCACCATATGCGATGTGGGCGAAACGTGAAGGCACAAGTAACCTCACACTCGTTTCGCTCCTGTAGTTGCCGACGATTCGATCAATTGATATCAGAGTTTCCGCGCCTAAGACTTCCTCACATTGGCGTAGAAGTTCTGCCTCCTCTTCTCCAAAAGCGTAATCTACACTGTTCTTGGTGAACATGGCGGCTCGTGAAGTAGGCTCGCTTTCAGCAACGAAACTCTCAAACACGGTTTTCCTGACGCCAACCTCTCTCTCCACAAGCAATCTGAGCTGCTCAATCGAAGGGTTGTTGATTAACCTGTCTTCTTCAATCGCCTGCTCCCTAATCTTATCCGCAGTTTTCGGAAAATTCCTAAGGTCAAACATTGAGGTTGAAACCATACTTTTTCTCGCCTCCAGTCCTTATGAAGCTGTCGTTTAGGGTGCGAGTGCCCGAAAAATGGACGAAACTCATCGAAAGCCTCATTGGAGGTCAGAATATATAGACTCTGATGAGTACAAAAGTCTTGAGAACCCCCTGCCGAAGCCCTCGGTGCTCGTCTCCTGCAGTAACAGGTTTAAGATCGTCTACAATATACGGTTGCTTTATGAGAATACTGTTTGTTTGTTCAGGCAATGCCTATCGAAGTCCGGTGGCTGAGGCGATATTGAGAAAGCTGGATAGTAGTTTGGATGTCGACTCAGCGGGAACGAGTCCTGGGATTCCAATCTCTATGGCAGCCAAGAGATATCTGACTCAGGCGAATGCTCGCAGCTTTCTGAAACCGATTCCTGAAGGGTTGGATACGAAAGATCTCCAAAGTTATGATCTGATTGTTGCTATGGAATCCAGGCATAGAGAGGCCGTTCTGAGAATGTGCAAGAAATGCACGGAGAAGATAGTTGTTTGGAATATTGATGATCCTTACTTTGCTTCAAATGGAGTGGTCCAGAAGATTTTTGATCAGATCAAGGACAACGTCGTTGTTCTAGCTAGATCATTGAAAGAAGATCCCAGCCGCAATGCTGAAACATAGATGAAAGGATGGTGATCGAGCACATGGAACTAGAGGTGAACATGGTTGGAACTGGAAACGGGATTCAATAGAGTTTTAAGTGCACTGACGGCGAACATTCTGCTGTCTAATCGGCAGGTTGAGAAGCAGTAATTCTAATTATGGAGATGAACAAAGAGAGGCTGGAGTGTGCGAGTGTTGAAAGCTATCCTGGTAATCGCCGATGGGATGGCGGATGTGCCTCTCAAGGAATTGGGGGGAAAGACTCCGTTGGAAGCTGCGAGAAAGCCGGCTCTTGATCGTGTGGCGGAACATGGGATATGTGGCATCATAGATATTGTTGACCCAGGGATTCCACCTGGAAGTGATGTTGCCCATCTTGCCCTTCTTGGATATGACGTGGTGGAAGTCTATTCAGGCAGGGGCGCTTTAGAAGCAATTGGATCTCTCATAGATGTCCTTCCTAATGACTTGGCGTTTCGATGCAACTTTGCAACTGTCGATGAGAACCTCCGGATTTTAGATCGCCGCGCCGGAAGAATAAGCAATGAGGATGCTGAGAAACTGACTCAAGCTATTGATACGTCTCTCCGAGACGATCCTCCTGAGGTAGGAGGCATCTTGTTCAGGAACACGCTTGAGCATCGAGCTATCCTTCGTCTCAGTGGCCCAAACCTTTCTGTCATGGTTTCAGATACCGATCCCCTTAAAACTGGAGTTGAGGTGTTGAAGGCTCACCCATTGGATGGTAGTCCAGAAGCCCGCAACACCTCAGAGATACTCAATAGGCTGACGATGCAACTTCACACGGTCTTGAAGAACCATCCTGTGAATGTTGAGAGAGTCAGGGCAGGCTTGCTGCCGGCTAACATTGTGCTCTTCAGGGGTGTTGGGCAACTACCAGAGATTGATCTCCTACCGCTTCTTTATGATATTTTCCCTGCAGCTATCGCCGTCTCACCTCTCGTTCGGGGCGTGTGCAAGACGGCTGGTATGCATCTGCTTGCAGTTCAGGGCGCAACAGGAACCTACTTGACAGATTTCCATGCGAAGGCAGAAGCTGCAGTTAGGGCATTGAAATCCTACGATTTTGTGCTTATCCATGTGAAGGCGACAGATCTCGCTGGTCACGATAATAATCCGAAGAAGAAAATGGAAGCTATCCAAGGCATAGATTCCTTGATGGAATACATCTTGAATCACGCTAACCTAGATGAGACTGTCATCGCTCTAACGGCTGATCACACAACATCCTCGATGAAAGGTGAGCACAGTGGTGAACCGGTTCCTGTGGCAATTATGGGTCCAAACGTCCGCGTCGATGAGATCGATGAGTTCGGTGAAAGAGCTTGTGCAAAAGGTGGGCTTCACCGCATTCGAGGCAGGGATCTGATGCCGATTCTTATGAATCTTCTTGGGAGAATGAGTAAGGCTGGTGCCTGAGTTTCATTCGATTCGCATGAGTCGCCATTCACGGTAGTCTGTGGCTACTCTCACGTATCCTTTCAGCATGGCATCGACTGTTTCTTCACCCGTATCGACTCGCAGAACCTTGGATTCGATCCCGCGTATTTTCCCCTTAGTGGCCAAAACGATGATCCTGTCCTTTCCAACGAGCTGAATGATTCGCGGGCTAATCTGTTGATTTCCTCTGCCGAACAGGATTCCTTGTTTCCCGATTGGTGAGACGATAATCCAGGTAGTTTCCCAATCCTTGATTTCGCGAAGAATTCGATCTTCGTTAACATCTTTCAACATATTGCCCCTGCTGTAAATATCAATGCCAAGAAGCGTCTTCTCCACTCCAAGCGTGTCGGCAACGGATCTCACAGTAGTTCCTGGTCCAAGGATGTAGCTGGCTTGTGGATTCATCTCCTCAACTATGAAGCGGGCTACGGCTTCTTGGTTGTCTTGTTCAAGCAAAGTTTCGGGGGTTGCCTGTTTGCTTCCTTGGACTCGAGTTGGCAGGAATGGCCCCTTCAGAAATCCATAGAGGCGCATGTTGAAACAGTCCTTCCTCACAGCGTCTTCGTCAACGTCGACAATCTCGTAATCCACCAGCTCCGCTTCTTGCTTGACAAAGGCTTCGACAACGTAGGCTGCGTCCACTGGACTGGTTGCGAAGACACCACTGTACATTTTCACACCTGATGGAATTCCAAGTACCAGCGGAGTGTTGGCACCAGTCAGTGCATCAAGAATGTCTCTGGCCGTGCCATCGCCTCCGACGAACAAGATCAGGGCAACGTTGTGCTCTCTCAGAAGCTGAGCTGCTCTCTTTGTATCCGTTGAGGTAGTCGGGGATCTGATTCTCATAGGTAAGACGCGTGCCTTGAAGCCTCCGGATTCGAATAGCTGTGCTCCCATGATACCAGGGCACGTAAGAAACGTAGTCTCAGGATCTAGTCCTAGCTCTTTGAGTTGTTCCAAGAACTCAAGACCTCTCCTCGGAGCAACAGGTTTAGCTCCCATTTTGACTGCTTGTTCAACCATCCCATCTGTTCCTTTCAGTCCCACTTTCCCTCCCATACCAGCAATCGGGTTGACAAGGAAGCCAAGTTTCACCATTGAGTCTCCTCGATGTACCTCTGCTATTCTCACACAGGCAGTCTAATAGCTGAATGACGTTAGTTAGATAAGCTTTTTAGTGGAAGCGTCGAATGGATTTATCTCTTTCACGTCGTTGAACCACATGTTTGGAGGAAGAAGCCTGATGCATGCGATAGTTAAAGCAAGACCAGGTCCAGGTGCTGAGATCTCCACTGTGGACCAACCAACAGTTCAACAAAATGAAGTTATGGTCAAGGTCAAGGTCGCTTCAATCTGCGGCACGGACATGCACGTTTGGAACTGGGACAAGTCAATGAGTGATCGCATCAAGGAATTTCCATTGGTCATGGGACATGAGTTCTGCGGTGTCATAGTTGATGTTGGAAAGGGCGTAACGAGCCTCCAGATTGGAGACTATGTCTCCGCGGAAACTCACATCGTTGATGGAACGTGCTACCAATGTAGAACGGATCGTATGCACATTTGCCAGAATCTGGAAATCCTGGGATTGGACAGAGATGGAGCCTTTGCAGAGTATGTGGCTTTACCAGAAAGAAACGCATGAAAAAACGATCCGAATCTTGACCCTGAAGTAGCATCCATGCAAGAACCGTTGGGAAACGCGATTCAGACCGTGTTGCCCAAGGATAACGTTGAAGATGTTGCTGGAAAGACTGTGGCAGTTCTAGGCTGTGGACCAATTGGATTGATGGCAATAGCTGTCGCCAGAGAACTAGGAGCCGCCAGCATCTTTGCGACGGCAGGTGGCTCAAACAAGGTTCGGATGGAATTGGCCACAAAGATGGGAGCCGACGAAGTCCTGAATGCTCAAGAGGACGGTGAGAAGATCCCCCAGATGATTCTTGACAAGACCAACGGGAATGGTGTTGATGTTGTTCTAGAGATGTCTGGTTCCTCAACTGCATTGCAGCAAGCTTTCAGAATGCTAACACCAGGTGGACGAGTTTCACTACTTGGACTCTTCGCCAAACCTGTCGCGTTGGATGTCAACAGTGCGATCGTTTTCAAAGCAGCAAAGATCTACGGAATCTCTGGTAGACGCATGTTTGAAACATGGTTCCAAGCAAAAGGACTGCTTTCGAAGCAGAGTTTCCAAGACAAGATTGCGTCTATCATCACGCATAGAATGGCCATGGCTAATATCAGCGAAGGCATTGAACTTATCAAACAGAAAGCAGCAGCAAAGGTGGTCTTGAAGCCTGAATGGTAGAGTGGTAAAAGTTAAGAGAATGGTAATCGGATAGAGGAAACAATAATCTAGAGGTACTCGATTTGTGTGCAAACCGACATCCAACAGAATACTTGGGCGAAGAATACAGACGCCTCGTCCAAGATAGCTTGAACTGGGAACTGAAAGAACTGCAGACTGCAAGCGAGCCAGTCTGCACAATTGATGGCAAACAAGTCATCATGCTCTGTGCCAACAACTACCTCAACCTTTCTACACATCCCAAGGTTGTCAATGCAATGATAGAAGCAACGAGAAAGTTCGGCGCAGGGGCAGGCAGTGACCGATCCATTGCAGGCAACATGACGCTGCACGAGGAACTGGATCGCCGCTTGGCCAAGTTCAAAAGAGCCCCAGCCTCCTTGACTTACCAAACAGGGTTCATGGCCAATCAAGGATTGGTTCCTCAACTGTGTGGAAAAGGAGACCTCTTCGTGTCAGACGAACTCAACCACGGATCCATCATAGATGGAGTGAGATTGAGTCGTGCAGATCGAGCTATCTTCAAACATAAAGATCCAGAGAACCTCGCCCGAATCATGGACGAAGCCGAGAAACATGATCCACCTTACAAACAGATCTGGATTATCACAGACGGCGTCTTCAGTATGGATGGAGATACTGCTCCGCTTTCAGAGATTGCGAAAATCGCGGAGGAACATGGCGCGGGGGTCTACGTGGACGACGCCCACGGAGAAGGAATCCTTGGAGAGGGAGGACGCGGAATCGTTGAGCACTTCCACTTGAATCGAGATCAGGTTCATGTGGAAATGGGGACCTTTTCCAAAGCATTTGGAGTCATAGGAGGACACGTAACGGGAGGAAAAGATCTCCGGAACTTTGCCTACAACAAGTCGAGAAGCTGGCTCCTGAGCGGTGGGGTACCTCCCGGAGTAGCTGCAGCTTGCATCTCCGCCATTGATGTGCTGGAAACAGAGCCTGAACACGTGAAGAAGGTTTGGGAAAACAGAAACTATTTCCTCAAAGCCTTGCAAGATCTTGGATTCGACACCGGAAACACTGAGACCCCTATCATACCGGTGATGTGTGGTCCAAGCAGGAAAGCGAAAGAACTCGCGCAATTCATCTGGGAGAGGGGGATCTTTGCGTTGCCCATAGTCTTTCCGATGGTAGCCCGCGACAAAGCGAGAATCCGAGTTCAGCTCTGCACAAAACACACTGAAGAACACTTGGACAAAGCGATCAGGGCATTTGAAGATGGGGGAAAACAGAAAGACCTGATATGACACTGTTCCCAAATATCCCAAAACTTTCACCAGATCTTCACAAACTAAATTGCTACAAACAGCACGCAGCTGACGGTGCTGCACCGAAAAATCCGATGCTGATTTGAAGGGAAAGAGATTACGGTATGACTGAGGGGTTCGCCTGTCACTTACAGACTGGTTTGAACAGATGGCTGTTCAATTCGGCTTTTTCGGAGTCTTCTTCATCAGCCTTGTTGGCACGATGGCAATTATTGTTCCAATACCATATACGTTAGCCATCTTTCTGCTTGGCAAAGCAGGATGGGATCCACTCTTCCTAATGATTGCAGGAGGATCAGGATCTGCAATTGGAGAACTAGCTGGCTATCTCTTAGGATACTATGGACGCAGATTGATTAGCCAAGAAAGACAAAGAAAAATGGATTATTTCCTAAGACTCTTTGGAACCTACACGCCTGTGGCCATCTTTCTGTTCGCGTTGACACCGCTTCCAGATGATCTGCTGTTCATACCTCTAGGACTTCTCAAATACAGCATCGTCAAGACTTTCATTCCAGCGCTCCTTGGAAAATTCCTGATGATCTATCTAGTGGCTTATTTCGGTAGAATCGGGGACAAGATCATGGAGAGCATTTTCGGAACCGAAGGAAGTCTAGTAGGCTCTATAGTGACAACAGTTCTTCTGATCGTCATTGTAATAGCACTCTATCGAATTGACTGGGAAAGACTTCTCGCCAAGTTCTTCAAAGAAGGAACGAGCGAACCCAAAACTGCTCCATGACATGATCAACAAGAAATACTCTCGCTATTATGATATTCGGGTAGATCGATCAGTGTGAGTGAAAAGGTCAATGAAACCTTTTTATGCTACTTAGCCTCACCTTCTAAAAACATAGATGAGACTTTGAAACCAAATGGAAGTCGAAAAACGACTTGGCTAACATTAGAGCGGCACTTTTTCGCATACGAACCCTTAGAATTGTCATCCAATTAGTCTTGTTCCTTCTTTTCAACGCCGTGTTGTTTGGTTTTGAGCAGCTGCCTCTACTGCTTCCAATTCTTCACAGTCTCGGGACCCCTCCGAAGACAGTTGGGGACGCTTTCGCGGCAATGCAGTACATGCTCTTCGAGAGCACCTTCCCATGGCTTCCCCTAGCCTCGTTCCTCGTGTTTACAATTCTATCCGCAAGGTTGCTGTGTGGATGGGTGTGCCCCTTCGGCTTCGTCCAAGATCTGCTCGGCTACGTGAAGAGAAACCACCTTCAAATCTCGCCCCGAACCCACAAGGATCTGGTCTACGTCAAGTATGGGATTCTTGGAGTAGTGCTCTTCGTCAGCATCACAATATCCACTTCAACATTGATAGGAATTGGCACAGGATACAAGAACGCTCTAGGAATCTTTGCCCAAGCTCCCTTCAACGCTTTGAGTCCTCATGACACCTTGTTTGCTGTCTTGCCAACTATGACCTACAACGCCTTCTCAGCTGAAGCACCTTTCCAGGATGTTCTGGGAGGGTTAGCTGCCCTCACACCATTGTTTTGGACCAGAGTATTCATCTTAGGGTTCGTCTTAGCCTTTGCAGTATATGCTCCGAGGAGTTGGTGTCGATACCTTTGCCCCGTAGGAGCAGCAATGGCTATAATGTCGCATTTCAGTTTCCTTGGGATACGGAGAGACGTCGTGCACTGCACCAAAGAGAGCTGCCACAGCTGCGTAGAAGTGTGTCCAATGAAAGTTCCGATACTGAATCTTCCGTGGGAGAAATTCACACATCCAGAATGCACATATTGCCTTGAATGTGTTGATGCCTGCAAAACTGGGGCATTGAGACCCAAGTTCCCATAGTTGTGGATGACGAACTCGAGTCTTTTGGTAGATCCACGAAATCTTGATTATGGAGAAACAAGACTTTAATCTCAGCGTTCTCCTTTCCATGTAAGGACGATGAAACCATATGGCGGAGACTAACCGAAAGAAGGACACCACTGGCCTGTCACAAATTGATGAACCTGAGCGTTTTATCTTGACTGAGCCAGAGCCTCTAGAAATCGCTTCAGGCTACTCCATTTCCATCAAATACGACAAAGAAGGCACCCCACAAATATCCGTCAAGAAATATGGAGAAGTTGATACGCGAGGACTCCGCAGAGAGATAGAACGAAGCTATCCAGGCGCCGCCATCCAAGGTCTAGAAAGGCCAAAGCAGATAGAAATGAATGCGAAACGTAACAAGAAGCCGCGTGCACGCAGGACTAACAGGAAAACATGAAGACCGCAATCGTTAGCAAACACCTATCTTGCGATTTCTAAGACAAGACTGCGATCGATCGCAGCCATTCGATGTTTCAGAGGGAGGTCACACTAGATCCGGGAGCAAGATGGACTAGGGCATGAGTTGTCTCTGATCTACGTTTGATTGACGATTGCATCCAGTTCAGCAAGTGATCTCAAGTGGATGTCACAGCGAGTGAAGCGTTGCTCAGACACCCAATCGCCGAGCCATAGCTTGGAAATCCTCTCAGTCCACATTCAGGGCCAGCAAGTGCGACTCGTTCTTCACCAAACCTGTTGATTGTGTCCATAAGTCGTTTCTTCATGGTTGCAGTGCTTTCCAAGAAAGCTTCAGGCTTCAGCTCTCCTCTTGAGAGTTTGTTCCAAACATCGGCAACAGCGCTGTCTGAAGCCTTTGTCCCCAACGAATCTCGGATTAGCAAATCGAAGTCTGTTTTGGTCACGCTTGCCTTGAGTTGCTTGTCTTTCTCATCAAGGAGTCTTTTGGTGTTTCCCATTTGGTAGAGGGGATCAGCCACATGTGACTCGATAATGTTGAGAGAGTCGATCTCCCAGAATAGATCATCTGACGTCGAGTGGAGGTGGATACAGGATTGAGCCTTTCTGGTTTTGACGCGGCTTGTCATGGTTGTCCATGCCTTGAGTAGGTTCTCTCTACCTTCTGTCCCTGTGTCTATTGAAGGATCATCTACAAGGCCAAAGAGGGGTTCATCAACAGAGACCAAACTGACCCTTCCCTCGTTTGTGGCAAATACGTTGCCTTCGATTATTTGGGAAAGAAGCGCTCCAAGTTGCGCATAGGTTTGGCTGCTTCTGTAGGGAAAGAAGGAGCCCAAGGTGTATGGTCCAGTTATGCAGATTCGGAGTTGGAAAGGAGTGCCTGTTAGGTCTGCGATTTTCTTCGCGTTCTCTTCTATAGCTCTCACTTCAGGCAGTTTGGAGAGCCTTGATTTTAGGCCCATCTGTTCCACTTCCACGTATCCGCCTTTCACTCTTTGGAGTCCCGTGAGTGCTGAAATAAACATGTCATTCATGTCACGGAACTGAGGAAATGCTGCAACTTGAATCCCGGCCTTCAGCTTGTCCACGAATGCGCCAACGATTGTGTTCTCAAAGCGCCTGGCAGAAGCGTCTTGAGAGCCTATGCGCAAGTGCTGTGCTGATTCGTGAAGTCTCTCAAGATCACCAGTGTACGGTAGGCTGCCAACGTCACAGGATTGAATGCTAGGTCTCTCTCTCTGCCCCAAAATGCTCGTATCCCCGTGCCTTGATTTGAACGCGTTTGTCCTGCTCTTGGAGGAATAACCCTCTTTTCTCCACAGTTCTCCCTATTCGGATTAACGTTCCACCTGCTCTCTTCACGGCCTCTATCGCCTTTTCCCACAACCCTGGCCTGATAGTGACAACCAACTCGTATTCTTCGCCTCCGTATAGACTGAGTTCGAGGGGGCTGAAGTTGTGTTTCCTGGCGAAATCATTTGTTTCTCTGGCAATTGGCGGATTGTCAATCTCGATACCCAAATTACTTGCTTCGCTGATCTCATGAAGGCTCCACGCCAATCCGTCACTTGAATCTATTGAAGCGGTAACTGCGCCCGTTTCTGCCAAGGCGAGGCCCTCTCTCAAGCGAGCATGAGGAATCAACACAGCATCCAGAACCCTTTTCCTCATGTTGATGGGAGCAGCAAGTTGCTCTTTCAAGATTCTTAGTCCTACAGATGTCAAACCAAATTCTCCTGTGGTCGCCACAATCTCACCTGGATTTGCTCCGTTTCGCAACATGAGACTTCCCTCCTCAGCGGTTCCCATAGCTACAATACTTATTATGAGATCTTCCGTTTCGTTTGTATCGCCACCCACAACATAACCTCCATATTCTCGAGCTCCAGCGTTTAGCCCTTGCCCGATTTGAGCGATCATCTCTCGTGTCAAACCACGTGGAATCCCCAAGGAGGCGAGGATGACTGATGGCTTCACTCCCTTTGCCGCAAGATCACTGATGTTCATGACCACCGCTTTTCGGGCAGCTTGCCAGTGGGTCATCGTGGGTGGAACATCCGTCTTGCCGACGAGCATATCTGTTTTCAAAACAGCTAGAGTTGTGCCGTGACACCTACCCGCTGAAACATCATCGCCGAAAGGCACAGCCATCTCTGGATCTTTATCCATATTCGCCCATATCGTTTCTATAATCTTGTGCTCACCAAGGTCTTCGGCTTTATCCAATAAGCTCCATCCACTTAACAAGAGGCGGAGGTTGGCTTAAACATTAGCAAAAGCGACCGCTCCGATACGCATATATTAATATGCTTTCGTCAACTCACACAGGGTCATGCCTCGGTGGCTCAGTCTGGTAGAGCAACGGTTTCGTAAACCGTCGGTCGCGGGATCGAAGCCCGCCCGGGGCTCTTCGAGAACTTCTACAGGTGCGCACACGTATGCAGATCTCAGAATCCCTATGGAGTGTTCTGCCGATCAGCAAGATAGTTGATGACGTCTACACAGGTTGCTGCTAGATACGGTTTCTTCCCCAACGAGATCTTTGTCCCATGACGCAAAACGAATCGTTCATCTTTCCTTGGCAGTCCAACCTGATCACCTAGAACGAAGAGTGGATTCTCCCCGAACAAAACGTTTGAAATATCTTCTCCCTTTTCCTCGAGCACAAACACGTTGTGTCGATTTTTCACAAGTTCTTGAAGACTCATTTTCCTGAGAGCTATTCCTTCATGGGTGTCCCCATCGAGAACCTTCCTGAGGATTCTTTCCCACGTTCGTTCATCAGTCCGAACATTTCTCAGTACTCTTCCATCAACTGTCAACAGCACAGGGGGCCTAGGAGGCCCACCTAGGACAACGTGAAAGATCACATTGCGTCTAATGGCTCCAGAGGTGAATAGCCCTAGGAGGAGGCACTGGTAGACAACATCCAGTCTCCCAGCGTCAACTAGGCTTGTGAAGTTGCCGTCAGTCTTGCCACGGCGGGAATATAGAACAAACTCTCTCATCAGAGAGCATAAGGGTTGAACCGTGGATTTGTAGGTTTCTCTCTACACCACAACCTGTTGTAGCGTCACATGTAGGTGAGTGCACAGACGCAAAACTATCATAACTAGGGAACCCATAGTATTGAGCAACTAGAGAAGATGAGTGGAGAATTGGCGTTGGACGAACTAACGGAAATCGAGCTAGCGAGGATTCATCCTAATAGATTAAACCCGCGGCTTGATTTGAACCTTGAGAAACTCCATGAGTTGGCCGACAGTATAATGCAAGTTGGTGTCTTAGAACCCATCATTGTCCGCCCTCGAGGTAACGACTACGAGGTTGTGGTTGGAGAGCGACGGTACCGAGCGGCTATGCAAGCTGGATTAGAGAAAGTTCCAACTTTGATTCGCGAATTCACAGACGAACAAGTGATTGAGCTCAACCTCATAGAGAACATCCAAAGAGAGGACCTCAGCGCTGTTGAAAAGGGCAATTGCTGCAAAATGCTCCTGGAGAAACATCCAGCCAAGTACGGATCCAAGGAAACACTAGCTGGAAAAGTCGGAGTCTCAGTTGACACGATTCACAACTGGCTGAAGATAACAGAAGCTCCTCCCGAAATTCAGGAGTTAATTACTCCTGCAGAGAAAGTCGGCGTGCCCACAAAGCTGGGAAAGCTTGACTACAACACTGCACTCACCATTACTCGACAAATAAAGGACCCTGAAAAACAAGTCGCACTTGCGAAGGAAATTGCAGCCAAACCCATCCATGGCAGAAGAGCCCGCAAGGCAGTAGCGCAGGCTGCAAGAGAACCGGAAAAGAGTGCAGCGGAAATCATCGAGGAAGTAGCTGAAGAAGTAGGAGAACTCACGTTCACGATCGGAGAAAAAGAGCCGATTCTCAAGGGTCGACAAATCCAGACCACCCGCAAAGCCCCTCCAGATCCGTCAGTAAAAGCTGGCAGACCCGTCTATGCCACAATCCTGGAACCCCGTTTCGCTAGCCTGCGGATTGTCTCCATTGAAAGGAAACGGCTGAAGTATTTCACTGACGACGACGCCCAGGCAGAAGGTATGCACTCGCTTGGTGACTTCAAGGAGAAATGGATAGGTCGCCATGGAGAATGGAATGAGAATCAACTGGTTTACGTCACACGATTTGCAAAAGTAGACTAGCTGTCTTCCACCCAAGAGAACTTCTTTTGGAGAGTCGCTGGATAATAGAGTTTCCAGTCGAAGTCCACCTTGTGTCCCCAGCGATAGTAGATTCGAGGATCAATGTAGCTCTTCAAAGATGTGCCTAAATTGTAATCTTTGGTCTCCTGGTAGGCTTTTATCTTGTACTGAAGAATCTTAACCTGTCTCTTCGCGCCAGGTGTACCCTTGGCCTTTAGTTTTCTCAGTCGATCCTTCTTCTTAGCTAGAGTTTCCTTCCATTTCTTTGCTGGTTTCTTCTTGTGGTTGCAGACTATTGCAGCTTCTAGATTCGCCATTGTGGCGACGTGTTTCTTCCGATGCTCTGGATCCGATCGGGATACATCGGAACTGTAGAGAAAGTCGGCAACCACTTTTGATGCATGAGCTGTCCTGAAGACCTTCGAGGAAATCCCGGGTAAAACCTCATCCAGAAAGAGTGAGACGTTCTGTGATCCTACACCCTCAAATATTGAGGATCTAGCCGATCTCGAGAAGCTCTGAATGTTTTCCACAACTTTCGGGGGGAGTCTGATTTGCTTCTGCCATCTGACAGCATCTTTACCAAGGAAATCGAAGTTGACTACTCCATTGTTCCCAAAGGTTATATGTTCTGGTCTGAGGGTCGTAGCCCCAACTGTATCGGCTTCATCAGGATCCTTCTCGTCCCCAACACGCAACTTCAGAACATCTATCAAATAGCATACTGTCGCGATCTTACGCCGCAGAGTGTCTTCAGCGTCAAGATTGGATGTAATGTGCTGTTTAACTTCCGCCATTCTCTTGTTAAGTTCAATAGCTTTGTTGAATTTCTGAATATCCTTCTGCTGTTTGAGAGGCGATGAATCTGCCAGCCAAACGTATTTCTCTTTCCCACGGAGTCTGTCGACCCACTTTGCGATCCACATGCACTCAGGCTTCCACACGATCTCCTTCCAGTCTCCAGGTGGTCTAGGTGCATCTGGAGAAAGGTTAAGAACTATGTCACTTGTATCGGCGCCTTTCTTCCAGCGTCCACGCAGTGGATGATTGCCTCGTCCCATGAAAATGCTGGAAGGCTCAGCAGTGTAGTTCCCAATCTCCACTCGTGTACCGTCCACAATTGCGTGGCCATATTTCTCCTTGTTCGCCTCTCGGATTACCTTTCGTTCAGCTGCCAGCTTTCTCTTTTCATCTCGGGTCAAGCTCAGCTTGTAGGCCTTCTCTCTTTCCACTTCTTCTCTCACTTGTGAGAAATCGAAGTCGCTTGGCGGAATCTTCTCCTGTACTCCCAAGGCTTTTCGAAAGTCTTCAAAGAAGTTGTTGACAAAGACTGGTTGCTCTACATATTCTGTGCCAAGCTTCTTGACCCACGCAACAGCCATCTCCTCCTGCTCTGCCGAAAGATCTAGCTTTCTTCCCCGAATCACTACTTGGAGATGCTTGAAATCCGGTTTCTTTGGGATAAGGACACCAGTGTGAACTAGCTGTTGCATCAAGCCTCTGCTATCCATGCGTTTTATCCAAATTAAACTTTCACCAAGAACCAGAACGTTAAGATAAGCTTTACAAAAGGTGGAGAACATTGTTCTCGCTTGCGGGGGTTTTCCCGCTTTTCTATCAATTCGGGTGATAGAGAAATCTGTGGATCTTGATTTATGGACTGTGAAGCTGTCCTCTCAAGGCAAGGAGAACTGGCACGCCCAAGACCGTCGCTATAAAGGTGATGATCAACCTTTCAACAGCTGCAACAGGAATCAGACCCATGAAAAACGCAGGATGAAGCGGCACACGAATCGCTCCAATCTCCGCTGCAGCTATAAATGCTAAGGTTCCATACATCTGTGCAGTCATCGTGGCCGAAAAGCTGCTCAAAGCAATACAGATAGTGAGTTCTACTTCTTTCC
Organism: uncultured Candidatus Bathyarchaeia archaeon; assembly: GCA_964346975.1. Classification (GTDB taxonomy): domain Archaea; phylum Thermoproteota; class Bathyarchaeia; order Bathyarchaeales; family SOJC01; genus JAUWDF01. Next base: position 2,622 of record CAYFWV010000028.1, on the reverse strand, counting down.
CGTGCTGGATGAACAATGCTAGCTGCCCTCTAAAAATGACTATCACTACAAGAGCTATTAGATGTAGCAGTGGAAAGACCAAAACCATCTGCCCGATCTGAGTTGTATACCATGCGGAAATCAGCCCAGCTAGAACGAGAGCTGCAACGATCCAGCCCCTAAATGGTCCAATCCTACGTTTGCTCAGACAACCAGCTGTAAACGCATAAATTGTCATAGCAGGCAAGAGTAACCAGGAATAAATAGTTGCGCCTGACAAAACACGCGTGGCAACTCCTCCGAAGAAAGCAGCTGAAGCACCAAGCGATGGTCCAAGCAAGAAACCAAAAATCGGAACGATACATGAAACCAGGCCAATCTTGGCTCCTTCAACTCCAAGGACCGGGAAACCGGGCATGAAACTCAGAATCGTGTAGAGAGCTGCCATAACTGCTGTTAAGGCAATCCTTCGGCTCTGTACTCTCAAATTCAAACACTCAGGTCTTCACGTAAGGCAAATTTATATGTCTTCTTTAAAGAGACATGTGTAGACAGCGCGCGCATCATGAAAAATCTTTAGGGAATTTTCGTGTAGTGCAGGCACATAAATGCATCTCATTTGATCGCACGAGCGCATAGAGGCGCATCTGCGTTGGAACTATACCATATATACGAGTATCTATGACACTACGACTACGTATAAATAGACGCGCTACAATTCATCCCTCTCACATCGGAAGCCCCTTTTTGCGGTTAAAACATCACTATCCCTGTCAGCAAGGCGTTTCAGAGGTGAACAGTCCGTGCACGTGGTTTGCACAGAAATACCGGGATGTATCTTTCAATAACAAATGCATCTCTGAATTGGATTATTGATGAGATTCAGTTCTGAACAGCGCCGGGTTTTTATTTAGTTGCAAGCTGTATCCACCATTAACAAACCCTATATCTCCGCATCATTGACTCAATTCTTGCTCGAGCAGCGTGGAAAAGCAATGCAATCCCTGAACCCAGAGTTCTTCTTACTCTTGGGAATTGACTTCTTCCTAGCCACAAGTCTGCTCACCTGCGTCCTTGAAAGGAGCTTCCCAGACAAACTTGCGTACCTCTACCAGCTCCTCGGTCTCGCTGGCTTCGGCCAGCTCTTGGTTTCGAGGGAATTTCTATCGTCCTTTCCACCGTACATGCGTTTCTGGTATAGTTTCATTTATCTCGCGGTCGCGGTCGTAAGCATTGCTTCTCTGAACTTCTATCTGCTCTATAAGAAAGCAAAAACGCTCGCCAAAGGTTTCCTAGTAGTCGCTACAGCTCCTGCCTTCGTCATTTCATCAATGTTCATCTACAACTACTCTGCCACGGCAACACACCCTCTAGTGTCAATACCCATGATCACCTTGGACTTCATTTTCCTCGCGGTGGTTGCCTTTGACACGCTGATTATTAGTATTGGGGTCTACGCACTGACCAAACCGAAATGGTGGCAACTAACAACTCCCGCAACTGCTCTGCTGACAGGTGCCGCAATCTTCGCTTCCTTGAAGCCATCTATGGGAGAACCCACCTTTCTGGCTGGCGCTATCTACATCTACATATTCCTAGGGATTGCGTGCTTTGGAGTCTTGGGAGCAAGTTTGCTCGTGCTACTGAGACTTTGGCGTGACAAACAACTCTGGAAAAGGAGGTGAGATGGTACAATGAACATAAACTATAAAAGGCTAACGAAACTCGTTACACTGCTCATATCAACGCTAATCATAGGTGCAGTCAGTGCAGCCACCTACAGATACATGTACATTGATGGAAGTGTCACAGTAGGCTCCGCCAAGCTCCTGTGGATACAGGGGATTGACGCTCCTGGCGATTCGACAATATCAGGAAGCACGTTCACAGTTGACCTGGACGTAGAGCCCGGTACTCCGCAGAACTATACTGAGTGTGTCTTTCTCAAGAACAACGACACGGTTGCGCACAATATGACTATCAGTGTAACAACTGTCATATCAGCAACCGATTTCACTGAATGCGCGATACACATCTACAACAATTCGACAGACGCGTTCATCGACACATTAGACATGACAACTTCTGACTCTTACGAGACATATACCGGAAATACACCATTGGCAGCAGGTAATTCCTACCGAATGACCTTTGAAGTAAATGCCACTCTGACAGCAAGCGGATCATACAACTTCGACATACAAGTGGAATACGAGTAAGCCCAACACTCCCTTTTTTCTTTCCACCATTTTTCATTCAAGTCTGTGAGCCTGTGCGTTCACACGTACATGAAATCAACTATTTCACAGGTTGACGCGTGGCTACAGCTTGTGCTGGTGTCAGGTGATTCTGAAGGATCTTAGCAAGTTTCCCCATTTGCTCATGTCTTGCGTTTCCCAGAATGGCGTAGTCTACTAGTCTACAGCTTTCTCCTGGTTGCAGGCTGACGCGTGACAACACAAGCAGCTCCAGCATGGTTGTTCCCATGTCTAGCGACACAATCTTGGATATCTCCGGATTCCCAGCGATTATCCCAAGTCCTTTTCTCTTCGTATCATTAGCCACGAAGGCCCATCCACTCTTTGGTCGTATGCCTGAAATTGCCCAACCCTCAGCTCTCTTAAATCTGAAGTGTTTATGGCC
>CAYFWV010000027.1:0-7817 GCA_964346975.1 uncultured Candidatus Bathyarchaeia archaeon | reverse complement strand
ACAGTTCCTGACAGCAGTCACGTGTGAGGGCGGCTCTCTCTGTGACAGGCTCAATACAGTCCTCTGTAGAATCGACTCGCAGAATCTGTGGCAGTCTTTCGAGCTCGACATATTTTACTCTCTCACTTCTCAGAATAGCTGTCAGCTCTGCTGAGGGCAGGGTTTCATGCTCACCAGAGAGTAGAAAAAAGAACCCTGTCACTAAGACTTAGACTTCCATCCGACAAAGAGCCTTGGCAATTATGGGAGCTACTGACACCGCACTAGCTGGGCTTGGCACCGTATCGGTCCCAACGATTTCTTCAGCTCCACTCCCAGCTATTCTCTCTCTAGCATCACTAATCAAAAGTGGATGGACACAGGCAGCGTAGATTCTCCTCGCGCCTTGAATCTTCGCATGGGCAATCGCCTTTGCCATAGTTCCTCCACTGCTGATTATGTCGTCAAAGAAAATCACGATCTTGTCCTTGACTCTCAACTGCTTTTCCTTAATCTTGACTTGTCCGGTTCGACGATCTCGCTGAGTCTCCACGTAGTCATATCCCCCTCGAAGTATTGCCGCAGCTTCCTTTGCAGCAGCCAGACCTTTCTTGCCCATCGAGAGTGACACTGCCCCTTCAAAGCCTTTTCCTCTGAAATGCTCCGCCAACAAAGGAAAGGCGGAAAGATCGATCACGGGCAGTGAGCAGGATCCCAGAGTCGCTGGATTGTGCGCGTTAACAGTCATGATCTGGCTCACTCCACAGGTTTCCAGGAGGTTAACAATCAACTTGGCACTGAAGGCCTCTCCTGAAAGAAAGATCTTGTCTTGACGCCCATATGCAAAGTAAGGTATCACCGCAATTATCGATTGGGCTCCATGGTGCTTGGCAGCGGATGCGAGCAGGAATAGCTGCATCAACCTTTCATCTTGAGGGGGGCTTGTGGTCTGCACGATCACGACTTCTTCGTTCTTCACGTTTCCATCAATGCGTATGCTGCTTTCCCCATCAGGGAACTTCTTGAACGAAACAGGGATCTCCTTCACGTTCAACTCAGCCGTCAAGCTTTTGGCGAGGTTCTGACTTGCGGGGCCTGGAAGTATGATCATTACTCTTTCTCTCGGTATTGCTCAAGAATCTCCTTTGCTCTATCGACTCGAATCCTGCGCTCATTCACCATCTGCTCACTAACAGCATCAATCAACTCATCTGTTGCTCCAGCTGCAATTGCCACGTTGCGAGCATGTAGACGCATGTGGCCTCGTTGAATTCCCTCGGCAGCTAGGGCTCGTAGTGCGGCCAGGTTTTGAGCCAAACCTACTGCGGTGACTACTTCAGAGAGTTCGGTGGCTGTCTTGGCACCGAGTATCTTCAGTGCTACTTTGGCGATGGGATGCGTGGTTACTGCACCACCTACTGTGCCAAGGGCCATGGGCATTTCAAGAGACCCAGCTAGGTCTCCGGCTTCATTCTTTTCCCAGAATGATAATGTTGTGTAGTGGCCTGTTCGAGAAGCGTAGGCGTGAGCACCTGCTTCTATAGCCCGGTGGTCATTGCAGGTGGCCAAGACTACAGCAATCACACCGTTAAGAATTCCTTTGTTGTGTGTCGCTGCACGGTATGGATCAGAGGCTGCGAAATGATAGGCGTGCACTATTCCATCTACAACCTCTTCCCCTCCAACGGCTTCTTTGGGTATGGTTGCAGAGGCTCTTGACAAGCGTTTTGTCGCAAGATTGCTGATGATCCGCAAGTAAACCTTGCCTCCTGTTATCTTTTCTATGAGTGGAGCCACTGCTTCCGCCATTGTGTTTACTGCGTTTGCTCCCATCGCGTCGCGACAATCAACGTATAGCTCAGTTATGAGCATTGGTCCGATAGGTGTGTCAAGGGTTTTGGCGCTCAAGTCTTGGGCTCCTCCTCCGAGAGACACTAGCAGTGGATCCTGATCGTTAGCCTTCTTGAGAATTTCATCACGGCGAGCAAGGATGGACAGGCGGGCTCGTTGCGGATCTCTAATGTCTACTGCTTGGATTTGACCTATCATCACTGGTGATGTGCTGCTAGTGTAGAAGCCTCCACCTTCCCGAGCCATCTTTGCAGCGTAGCTTGCACCAGCCACAACGGATGGCTCTTCTATTGCCATCGGTATCAAATAGTCTCTCTTGTTGATGAGAAAGTTGACCCCTATGCCTAAAGGAACAGGAAAGGCGCCAACCACGTTTTCGATCATTCTGTCGGCAAGATCAAATGGTAGGGCACCCATAGTCTTAAGTTGACCTGTTTCTTCGTCAGTCAGATCGGCGAACTCTTGAACAATTCGAAGCCTGTCTTCCAGAGAAAGCTTGTAAAAGCCAGCGAGGGCGGATGTTCTAGTCATTACATGGCACACCAGAACTACCTACCGCCAAAGACGCATATGAACTTAACCCAAATAGACCAGGCAAGCCCTATGAGCTTCTCCCCGGATTCAGAATTCTTGTTGTTCCCCTGAAACAGAGAAGACCTCAACGCTGGGTTTAGTCATCATCAATCAGACTTGATTCCACATCATTGGTCCAAGACTTCTACTGACACTGTTGTTTAAAACGATTGTTGCGTAGAAGATTTCCTGCGTATGCCCGAGTCCATAGGAAAGCATTTAAACCTCCCTTTTCCTTCACTTAGAAGGCAGGTTTAGACCAATGGGCAAGAGACTTCGAGTGCAACGACGAGGACGTGGAGGATCAGTCTTCCAAGCTTCAACTCATAAAAGGATAGCGCCAGCGAAATATCCGGCAATGAACAATGATCAGCTGGAAGGTAAGATCGAAGGTGAAATAGTGCAAGTTCTCCACGAGCCGGGACGTTTTGCTCCACTAGCCCTGATCAGACTTGAAACAGGTCAGAGTTACCACTTTATAGTTCCAGAGGGCATTCATGAGAAACAGATGATCCAGGTTGGCAGCCAAGCAACCCCGGATATCGGTAATGTTCTCCCCTTGGGCACCATTCCAGAAGGCGCAATGATCTGCGGGATTGAACTTTCACCTGGTGACGGGGGGAAAATAGCTCGCTCTTCGGGAACATATGCAACTGTTGTCGGCCACACTCCTCAGGGTACGATGATCAAGTTCCCTTCAGGAAGAACCAAGTTCGTCAATGATTCCTGCCGGGCGACAATCGGTGTGGTTTCAGGAGCCGGACGGTTGGAGAAACCCTTGCTTAAAGCGGGCAAAGAGCATCACAGAAAGAAAGCAAAGGGTCACAAGTACCCTCGAAACCGAGGAGTTGCAATGGTTGCCGCCTTCCATCCCTATGGAAGCAGCAAGAGAGGCGGACGCAAGGTTACCACAGTAGCCCGTGGTGCACCACCAGGCAAAAAGGTCGGTCTCATTGCAGCCCGAGGGACAGGCAAGAAAAAGCGACGGAAAAGATGAGCTGCTGAAAAGGTTAATATATGGCTGCAAGACGATTGATGTGGACGGTAAAGCATCTTGCCAAAAGAATTCGCTTATCGTGGATATACTCTGGAGCAGCTGCAAGGGCTGTCGATGGACGAGTTCATACTCTTGCTTCCCTCTCGGCACCGTCGAAGTCTCCAGCGCGGACTGAAGACCGAGCAGCGAATACTCCTTGAAAAAATGAGAACGGCGAAAGCTGCGTTGGACAAAGGGCAGAGCCTAGTAGTCAAAGCCCATGCCCGAGACATGATTGTTTTACCTGAAATGGTTGGCGTGACCATAATGCTGCACAGCGGTAGAGAGTTTGTTAAAGTAGAAATCACGCCGGAAATGATTGGGCACTATCTCGGAGAATATGCGATAACAAACAAACCAGTCAAACATGGACAACCAGGTATTGGCGCCTCAAGGTCTTCAATGTACGTGCCTCTGAAGTAGCAGGGCGACGAGCTCCCCCTAATGTGCACGTGACTTTCTAACCCTTAGAATTTTCCGAGGGCTCGGTAGAGGAGATCAAGGCAGAATCTTTTCCGAAAGTCTTCAGTTACTTCAAGCTATGAGGGATAGGAATTGTCCATCAAAGAAAGGTCACTGACTCAGTTGAGTCCGATGGAAGTTGGAGAATTTCGAAGCGCAGATATGTGGACATGTTAGTTCCTATGCGAAGAACTTGGAGTTGGCTCATCCTGAAAGAGCCCGGTGCGTCTTACGATCTCTTCTACAGGGAAGCCAATGACATTTATTGAGATGATTGATCCGACAAGTATACTAAGAAGCCCCACGCTCACCGGCACCGCGAATACTAGTGACAGGTATCCTCCAACGATCAAGGTTATGATGATTGTCTGGATAACGCTTCCCAAGAATCTACGAATCAAACCACTTCTTCTTGCCAAGTACCATGCTAGCGAGCTGGCAGCGAAATTAGCAATCGCCCCACCCACAATGTCGACCATACCATATCCTCCGTATACATTCGAGACTATGCACCCGACACTGAGTCCAATAGCGCTTGGCATGCCAAAGATTATTGACAATGGAAGCAATGCATCGGCTAGTCTTACTTGATAGATGCTGAAGCTTATTGGTGCCAAGGAGATTACACCTACTGCATAAAGAGCACCGAAGACTACCACTACCGAAATCCATTTTGCACTGATTTTCATCACATCACCCCGGTTTTTTATTTTTGGGAGGTAGGTTATTTACGGAAACTACCTCAGAGAATCTGTTTGCCTTCACTCTCATCGAGTATATTAAGGTTGGTATTGGTCGGCTGCTCTGGTATTTGTGTACAAACGTCTTCATCACAATGAAACTGACTATAGCACTCACATGAAGTGTTCGGTAAATGCTCTGACCAGGACTCTTAGTCTTTGTCCTGCTTGTATCGAGTAAACCCACAATGCCCACAGGTGAACCTGTTGCCATGATTGGCCATGAAGTAACCCGGACCACACCTTTCGCAGAAAGGCCTTTGTCTTGTCAAGCTTTCTCCTTCAACTTTGTAGTAGCTGAAGACTCCTTGCTCCTTCTTTTTCTCTCGTTTTTCCTTTTCGAGCTTTGGCTTTTCTCTAACAGTTTCCTCTATCTCTTCATCTGCGTCTTCTTCTTCCACCGTTTCGTTCTCTTCTGTGTCATCTGACATTCACTAGGCCTCCAGCTTTTCGGCTTCTCCTTTTGTCTTGTTCTCCGTGAGCTCTTCTCTCTGAGACGCCTCTGATTTCGACTCTTCTTCAGGTTCCGGTTCTCCAGACTCAGCTTCCTTAGGTTCCAAGTTTTCGCTTGGCTCCTCCATCAAGCTGTCAGGTTCTGGCGCTTCAACTTCAGCAGGCTGTTCTGGCGCCTCAACTTCAGCAGGCTGTTCTGGTTTCAACTGATTCCTTTGGATGATGTGTTCTCTTTCAATGAGGTTTGCTTGATCAACTGTTTCGTAGACATTTGCTTCACCTTTGGCAGTCATAGTTCCTGTTTTTGTTTCCGCTTTCTCGACAAATGTCAATTCGAGCTTGGTTTTCAGAACGTCGGCTAATTTCTGCCTGATCTCTGAGCGTGAAGAGGTTTCTCCCTCCTCACTGTGATCAACCTCAAAGATTACCTCATCTCTCTTGAGCAAAGGATTTTGTTTCCGTGACACGATTATGAGCTTCAAGTTGCTTTCATCCGTGTTGAAGTTGCGGCAGAGAAAAGAATGTTTTTCTGCTTATAAAGTTTCATAGATAGACAAGAAAGTAGCTCGCGAGACTGGCTCGCTACTGACGCGTTCTGCGATAGAGCGGTCAATCATCGCGTTTCATTCTCTCTAAGATGCCTTGCACTTTCTTCTTGTTTTCTGAGTTTGCTTTCACAACGACAATTCCTTTGTGCGGTGGCTGACCATATAGCACTAGAGAGTTTTCCGGCATTGCCAGTATCGCAACCAACGACAGTAGATCTTCTTCGCCGTCAACTACGATTTTTACACGCTGAGGATTCTCTGCAGCTTGTTCTATGGCCATCCTGGCCTCGTCACTGATGGTTCCAGCTAGGTTCTTGACGTTCATCACAACGGGAGCGGAGACAGGAATTGCCTTTATCGCTCGTCTCATTATCTTATTGTCAACTATTAGAATATCAGGTGTCAAAGAGTGACTGGCTAGATCCTGGGAAACCTGGTCGCCCACGCTCACGATTTTGGCTGGTCTTTCTTCGTCTACCATCGCTTTCAGGATATTTGTGATTTCCTCCATGGGTCCGTGCAGCAGGATTCCTAGTGGTTTCTTTAGCTCTCTTCGGAGCTTGGACGTTAGAAGGCGAATGTGAATCACCTGTTGCTCAGTTTCGGTTTCTTGTGGCTTTCTGCGATTTCCAGATCCTAGACTCAGCATAATTCTGAATGCTGTGCGGGTAGGTCTCAGTGGACAATGTCATCGGACTCTGAGTGCGTAGCGTCCTCTATCTTTGAGCCCCATCACTTTGGCTATTTCAGACTGCTCTGGATCTATGATTATCACTACACCACTATAGTCGTCGCTGAGAGTTGCTGTTTTGCATTTGGGGCACAGGGTTCCAACAGTCACGACATGGCATTGTCTGCAGGCTTTTTCTGTTGTCAACCTTGTTTTGTCTCCTTGGCGTTCTTATCTGCTGATTTTCCCGTTTCAGTTTCGCTTCTGATCTTTCTGATGTCTTCACTGATCCATTCAAGTTTGCCAAGAAACGGCTGTCGGGCTGTCACTCCAATCTTCCCAGAGCCTCCACCTCGAGCAAGTGAGACCGCTGTTATGCGGACTCTGACGTGATCCCCTGTTGAAAGCTTTCTTCTGCTTTCTTTGCCCATTAGCACGCCCTGTTTCTCATCGTAGGAAATGAAGTCGTCCATGAGCTGGGATACGTGGAGGAGTGCATCAACTGGCCCAACTCTGATGAACGTGCCGAAGTCAGCGATCTCCACCACCTCACCTTCAATGATCTCTTGAATCTTTGGTTGAAATGTCAAGAGAGAGAAGGACACTTTGTGGTAGGTTGCCCCGTCTCCAGGTATAATTTTCCCTGTTGGGTTGACCTTGATGTTGGCCACTGCAACAACGTAGCCCAGCTCATCATCCACCATGGCTTCATATTTCATTCTCAACTGTTCGTGACCTGCGTCTTTCAAAGGATCGCCAAACCTCTTGGGTGGTATGCGGATCGTGTCTTCTAGAGTGAGAAGTTTGAACATCAGAGTTGTTCCTCGGCCTCAAATAGGCTGTGACTTACATAAACTTCGAGGGCGTTTTAAAAAGCTTTTTGAACGGTGAAACGGTGACAGTGCAGATCGCATCTATCATGTGCCGAGTTTCACCTGTGCTCACACTTGAACCGCTCCTTCTACTACCAAATGGGATCTTTGCCGCAGATAGATTACTGTGAGTCCTAGCTTGCGCAGCTTCTTCTTCAGCTCCCTGTCGTTTGTGGCAACACAGCATTTCATTGCGAACGCAAGTCGAACTATGAGGTTGTCGTGTGATTCGGAACTGCTTTTCTCGACATTGATGATCCGGCATTTGCCTGCAAGCTTCAAGGCAAGAATTGCTTGCCGCTGTAGTTTTGGCGCACTCGCCTTCGCAATCTTCTGCAGTTCTCGGTAGGTCGGGAGCGTCATAAGTGGTTCGAAGCTGCGATTCAGAACTCTTGCCAGTTCATCAAAAATGTCCACGCTGAATTGAGATGGAACCAGGAGAAAATTCGCATCAACTATGACTCTGAGCTTCTTTTGAGGATTCTTGTCTCCAACGTTTTGTCGATGGTTGTTCTTACTTTGCTCCGTGGAGCACGTCATATACACGCCATCTACTTAACGATACCGTATCCTATTAGACGCCATCTGCTAGCTATTCTTCTGCTCAGTGCTGCACGCATTCCTGTTTCGACG
>CAYFWV010000026.1:0-5441 GCA_964346975.1 uncultured Candidatus Bathyarchaeia archaeon | reverse complement strand
CCCTCCAAAGTGAAGCCTACAAGCTCTTCGGCTTCTCCCCACGACTCACCGCCACCACTGCAGAGCAGCTCTATCTAGACACCCTAGTCTCCTATCCGAGAACCAGTAGCCAAAAGCTTCCCGCCAGCATCAACCACCACTCTATCCTCCAGAAGCTAGGAAGAGATCGCGCCTACAGCAAGTCAACTGCCAAGTTGCTCCTTCTTGGAACATTAAAGCCTAGAGAAGGCAGAAAAGAGGATCCCGCCCACCCAGCCATCTACCCCACCGGAAACTTACCAAAGCGACGCGTGCTGACAAGAGAGCGGAAACTCTGGGATCTAATTGTGAAAAGATACATGGCAGTTTTCGCGAACGCGGCCACCATGGAAAACATGACAATTGAGATTGGCGTCAACGGCTGGATCTTCTACATGTTGGGACACCGTGTTGTAAACGAGGGATGGCTCCGGTTCTACAGACCGTACGTCAAGCTGCATGAGGTTCAGCTTCCAAGTGTGGCCGAAGGGGAGAAAGCGACGATCCGGAACGTGATTTGTGAATCGAAATTCACGAGACCGCCCTCACGCTACAATCCTGGAAGTCTGCTTCGAAAGATGGAAAAGGAAGAAATCGGAACCAAAGCCACCAGAGCAGACATCACTCAAACGCTCTACAACCGAAGATACATCCGGGACGAAAGCATGCAAGTGACAGAATTGGGAGCAACAGTGACACGAGTGCTCATGGAACATGCTCCAACGATAGCGTCAGTCGGATTCACTCGTCAACTTGAACAGAAAATGGAACTCATTCGAGACGATCCTGAGAAAAGGGACGAGGTTCTGCAGGAAGCTATTGACACGTTGAAGCCAGTTCTGGAAAAAGTGAGAGAGAACACACTCTCCATAGGACAAGCCCTAGGCGAGGCTGTCCAACAATCCAGACTACGAGAACTGACAATCAGCAAATGCCCCGCCTGTGAAACCGGCGATCTGATCATCTTACGTTCACGAAAAACTGGTAAACGGTTCGTTGGTTGCACAAACTACTTCAACAACAAGTGCAAGACCTCGTTTCCTCTCCCTCAAACTGGAATCATCAAACCAACCGGAAGAAACTGCAACGCTTGCGGCAGACCCACAGTGCTGGTCTACAGGAAAAGGAAGCGACCTTGGACACTGTGTATCAATCCAGCGTGTCCGACAAAAGGAGGCGAGAAACCTCATGAGATGCAAAATCTGTGATGAGAAAGCTGTGAATCACGGCTTTTGCAGGTTGCATGCGAAAGCCTACCGGAACCTGCTGGAGACATATGTGGATTGGAAAGACGCGTTGAGCATTTCATGGAAGGAGTATCTCAGGGAAATTGTCAAGAACCTGTTTACTGGATCGACAGCCAAAGAAGTTGCAGACCTGTTGCTTGCAGAAAAGACCACGCAGGGAATAGCCTAACGGGTAAGTTTTCGGACAGTCTCTTGGCCGCCCACATAAACGACATGTGCTAGTTCAGGAAACAATCCTGTTTCAACGATCCCTGGGATTGCCTTTAACGCTTGATTCAGCTCCTTTGGGTGATCAATCGGTCCGAATGCGACGTCAACCAGAAAGTTACCGTTGTCTGTAATCACAGGGCCTAGCTTCTTTTCCGCCTGGCGCAGAACCGGGGTCCCTCCAAGCGTGCGGAACTTGCTCATTGTAGTGGGCCAAGCGAACGGGAGGACTTCTACTGGAACAGGCTGGTGATAACCAAGTTTCTTTGTCAGCTTAGTCTCGTCAATCACTATGATGTTCAATCTTGAAGCAGAGGCGACGATCTTCTCCCGGGTCAGAGCACCTCCCATGCCTTTGATCATATCAAGTGCGTCATCCAGTTGATCTGCTCCATCTATGGCGAGATCGAGTTGCGGGTGTTCCGCGAGAGTTGTGAGCGGAATCTTCTGTGTCCACGCCAAGTGGGCGGTTTGATGAGATGTGGGGACTCCTAGGATCTGAAGGTTGTCTTCTCTGATTCTCTTCCCAAGCTCGTTCAAGGCGTAGGCAACAGTGGTGCCGCTTCCCAAACCGATGACGAAACCAGTTTCAACGTGTTGAACTGCCTTCACCGCTGTCTTCTTCTTGGCAGTTTCCACCCAGTTCAACCTAGCCTTCTGCCTCCATCTGTTCGAGCCGATCTAGCACTTTGTCCACTTCTGAGCGAATCTTCTCTATTCTTTCTTCAGCCTCTGTCTTGCGAGTCTTTGCAGGCTTTCGAGTAGATCTCTTCGAAGCTGCCTTCCGTGCAGGAGGCTTTTCAAGTTGAACGATCTGGATTTCCTGAGATGCGATTGGAGTGGCCTGAATCGCCTCTTCTGGTTCCACGCCAACTTGAGTTCTTAAAGCTTCAATCTTGGTGTTGAGATCGTCGAATCTTTCATTGAAGAGTTTGGTCAAGTCTTCCTGCATGGCTTCCAGCTCATGGAGTGCTATGATGGATTCCTTCTCAGTGATAGCCTCTTTCACCCGGAGCATCCGTGACTTGTATCGCTTGGCTAATTTTTCCCGCTCATCCTCTGAGATTCTTCCTTCAGCGTGAGCCTCGTAGAGACGGCGTATGGCATCGCTGAGGATTTCTCTCTCCAAGCTCAAGGTGCGCATCCTTTCTTCTGCCTGCCTCGCGCTTTGAGCAGGGATGCTCCTTTCAACTCTCGTGCGCCATCTGCCCACAGCACCCTCTGGAGCAGTTTCTAGAATCTCCTCCTCCTTGCGTTTCCTGAACTTAGTGCTGTAAATGATGATGAGGACTGCAACCGCTCCGACTGAAGCAACCGCATACGGCAAGAGCTCCATGCCCATGTCAGTCCCCTCAACAAGTTGCTGTCATGTTATATATAGAGCTTATTCTTACAAAAAACTTGTCTAATTCAGCCCACGCACACGTGTATTTTTCATTAAAGTAGTGAAAAACCGCCACGTCAACCACAGATCTCACGGAAGAAAAGAGCTATAGACTCCGAAATGTCATTTTAAGGTATGACAATAAAGGCGCTGCATCTGCTCCAGACCTATCAATGCACTTTCACGTGTGATCACTGCTTCGTCTATAGCTCTCCCGAAGCCAAGGGAGTTATGAGAATCTCAGACATACGCACCGTACTCGCCCAAGGAAAACGGGTCGGTGACATCGACTGGGTGTATTTTGAAGGAGGTGAACCCTTCCTCTACTATCCAAATCTGCTGTGGGGTCTGCGCAGAGCGAAAGACTACGGGTTCAGAACGGGAATTGTCACGAACGCCTACTGGGCGACCTCGCTCGAAGACGCGAAGGAGTGGCTGGCTCCAATCAAAGCGATGGGGCTGTCCGATCTTTCCATAAGTGATGACGCCTATCACTATGGAGAGCCTGAGGAGAATCTTGCCAAGCATGCGTACAAGGCTGCGAAACTGCTTGGGCTCTCCGTGAGTCAGATCACAATAAAGGATCCGAGAAAGTACCTCCACGAGATCGCCCGAAAAGGCAAACCTGTTGTGGATAGGCGAGTGCTGTTCAAAGGACGGGCCGTTGAGACGCTGATCGAGGGATTGCCTCGACAGACCTGGAGTGAACTGGACAAATGCATGCATGAGGACTTCGCCAATCAGACGAGGGTACACATCGATCCATTTGGCTATGTTCATGCGTGTCAAGGGATAACTTTAGGAAATGTGAACGATGCTAGTCTCAAGCAGTTGTTCACTCGCTTCAATCCTCTAGTCCACCCGATAATTGGACCTCTTCTGAAGGGGGGACCCGTCGCGCTTGCGAAAGAATACAATGTCACTCATGAGGAAAGATACGTGGATGCGTGTCACTTCTGTTATGATGTGCGCCGCAAGCTCAGATCCCGATTTCCCAGGCTCCTCGCGCCAGATCAGATGTATGGATCATGACGAGGCGTTTCTTGTCAAGGCTTGTATGCACGTGTTGCAGAATCCATCCACTTCCAGGTGTCTAAGTTTCAGGAGTTCGGAGTGCATGAGGTCCGTTGGCTCTAGATGATGGCGGAGGCCTTGACTGTGGCCTAATCCATGCGCTACCACTTTGCTGGTAGTGTCTTCTGCCAATTTGAAGAGAGATACGACACCGATCTTCTTAGAAACATAGTCGCGGACAAAGAAGACGGTTCTCCTGAGGGATCCTCCCTCAACTGAATAGTACACATCCACCACAGGTTTCGGCGTGATTCCCAAGAGGAGCCCTGGTAGACCGTTTGAGTCTTTTACTTTCCGGACTCTCTGCAGCAGCCTCTTGAAAAGGAAGGCTCCAGACGCTTGTCCTCCGTCCCTGATCTCCAAATCACGGTTAAAACTGAGATCGCCGAGATATCGGATCTCATACCAGGCTTCTGTGGGGAAGAAGGTTTTTGCCTCATCCACAATCTGAACGAGATCTGTCTCATCACAGCCTTCTTGAGCGACCGTTAGAAGGTTTAGAGCTTGCATAATGAAACTCTAGCTACCAGAAATATAGAGGACATTTCGAAAGGAAATATATTCTGAGACCAGATGCTAACCACTCGATTCAGAGGTCTTCAGGAAACGAAAGTGCTGGCGGTACTGAAGAAACTCGAACGGGCAACGCGCACACGTTGAGGTGCGCAAGGATCTACATACTGACAAACTATGATTTTCGTCTTCAGGGCTTACAGCCCTAACCGATATTCGTGATGTTTGCTCAGGTTGACTAGTAGATAGGACTGCTGTAGATCTTCTTTCGTCTAATAGGTCTGGCAGGAACACCGCCTACAATCACGTTGGGCATTACATCCTTTGTAACGACCGCGTTCGCACCGACTATTGCGTTGTTGCCAATGGCGCGACCTTCCACGATCACAGCGTTGGCTCCAATCCAGACGCCATCACCAATTGTGATGTTGTCTTCCACAGCGTTGTCAGGGTCTTCTCGATCATGTGATAATGCGCGGATCGTCACGTTGTGGGCTATTTTACAGTTTCTTCCGATTCTAATGCAACTCTTCTTGCCTGTGACTAAGTTCGAATATGATTGAACATATGTTCTCTCTCCTATCTCCACTTGTCCTTGGATATACACGTTGCTGCCAATATGGACTGACTTTGGAAATCCATATTTCTTGTTTACAAAGTGATTGCGGATGTTCCAGTAAAGATTCTTGATGTTTATTGTCATCCTTCAGTCAAATGCAACCTGACACGTGGTCAATATCACTCTTGTGAATCTGAAATCCGAATTAACCATCCACGTGCGACATCGCATAGGGTTGGATCTGAATGGAACCTGTGGATAATCACTATCACAATGTCTAAACCACACGTGCGCGCACCTCCAAATCCTATTGAGAACTGAGCAACTGGTAGCCAGACCACAAACAGAATGCGTACTCACATGCTAATCTCGCGCTGCACGTGCACAATCCAGTATTGAAGCCTCGGGCGGGATTTGAACCCGCGACCGCCGCCTTACC
>CAYFWV010000025.1:0-14919 GCA_964346975.1 uncultured Candidatus Bathyarchaeia archaeon | reverse complement strand
CCTTTGCCGGTTGCTCTGATGTCAATATAGTAAATGTGCACGTCGATTCCGAGCATCTTCTTCAGCACAAAGGCTTGTTTTAAAGAATACATGCAGCAGATCCGGCTGCAATACGAAATGTGGTTCTTGTCCCTGGATCCCGCGCACAGGACGATGGCCATCTTCGTGACATCGCTGCCATCAGCTTTCTTTACAGCGCCTGCTGTCGGGCCTGATGCAGAAACCATTCTTTCCAAGTTCATCATCGTAATCACATCCTGGTACACACCGTACCCGAACTCCTTGAGTTTCCTAGCGTCATATAGCTCGTATCCTGTGGCCATGATAATCGCACCGACTTTCAAGTCGACAGTCTTGCCCTTGTCTTCTAGATTGATAGCTTTGGACGGGCAGATCTGCTCACATTTTAAGCACTTCGTACATGAATCGAAGTCGACTACGTAGGCTGATGGAACTGCCTGTGGAAAATCTATGTATGCAGCTTTTCTCTCAGACAGGTTCTCGTTGAAATCATCAGCTACGATAACAGGGCACACTTTGCTGCAGACACCGCAGCTTCGACACTTCTCAGTGTCGACGCCTCTCGGTTTCATCAAGATCCTGACGTCATAGTTGCCAGGTCGACCACGGATTTCCTCCACTTCAGAGTAGGTAAGTAGATTAACGTTTGGATTTCTACCTAACTCAGCCATTCTGGGAGTTAATATGCATTGAGCGCAGTCCAAGGTTGGGAAGACTTTGGTGAGCTTTGCCATGTTTCCTCCGACGCTCGGCTTCTTTTCGACAACATGAACCTTGTGTCCCAGATAGCCGAGCTCCAGAGCTGCGGTTATTCCTGCTATTCCCCCACCGATGATGAGAATCTCTCTTGAGCTCTTCTCACTTATGCTCTCCAATGCTTCAAGTTCCAGGCTTCGCTCGTAGCCTCCGCGTATGAGGCTTGTAGCTTTCTTTGTGGCTTTCTCAGAGGCGTGTGGTCCATGCACCCATGACGCTTGCTCCCTGATGTTGACGAACTCTAGCATGTATGGGTTCAATCCTGCTCTCTCTAGAACGCTTTGAAACGTTGGAAGGTGCATTCTAGGAGTGCAACTTGCGATTACTACACGATCCAGGTTTTTCTTCTTCACGGCGTCAACTATTACTTCCTGAGATGGTCTTGAGCAGAGGTACTTCTGGTATTTTGCTTCTTCAACTCCCTCCCACTGCTTGACCTCTTGAAGTACAGACTTGACGTCTATGACGTCGCCGATGTTGCCACCACATTCGCAGATGAACACTCCAACTCTCGGTGGGTTCTTCTCCATCTGGTTAGTCCCCTTGCGAAGTTGTTTTGTTTGATACAGGGGAAAACTCTTAAACCTTGTGTTAGTCTATAAGTCGAGAAGTCCGAAAAATGAATGCTCAAGAACTTGCTCAGAAACATAAGCTGCTTGAATGTATCCATTGTGGAATATGTACTGGAAGCTGTCCAGTGGCTCGAAAAGCCAAGTTGAACGTTAGAAAGTACATGAGAGAGGTCTCTGTAGGCAACCAGTTGACGATTCATCCCCAAGATGAGTTGTGGAGCTGCACGACTTGTGCCACCTGTGCCATTCGTTGCCCCAAGGAGATTACCCCTTACGATTTCCTGATTGATGTTCGGAGCCTCGCAGTGGAAGAAGGACAGATCGCAACGACTGTACGCGATGCACTGGAGAGCATATTCAAGAATGGAAACCCGTGGGGAAGAATCAGAGGCAAGAGATCAGAGTGGATGAGTGATCTCGGCATCAAACATGTTTCTCAGCAAACTGATCTTCTCTTCTACGTGGGCTGCACACCTAGCTACGATCCCAGGGTGCAGAACGTCGCGAAGAGCCTTGTACTGTGTTTCCAGAAAGCTGGTGTGGATTTCGGAACACTCGGTGTTGAAGAAAACTGCTGTGGCAACGAGGTATATGGAATGGGTGAAAAGGGACTTTTCGAGCTGCTTGTTGAAGAAAACGTGAAGCTCTTCCAGAAGTACAATGTTAGCCAAGTAGTCACAAGCTGCCCTCACTCATATCACGCCTTCAAGAACCGCTACGGAGAAACAAGTTTCACGACGGTACACCACACTCAACTGCTTTCCAGTCTGCTGGACCAAGACAAGTTGAAATTCTCGAAGAGCCGCGACAGGAAGATTATCTATCATGATCCGTGTTTCATAGGAAAGCAGAATGGGATATTTGAAGAACCGAGGAAAGTGATTGAAAGCATACCAGGAGCAACGCTTTTGGAATTCGACAGAAGTAGAGAGAGAAGCCTCTGCTGCGAGGGTGGAGGTGGAAGAATGTGGGTAGATATTCCTGGAGAAAGGCTGGCTGAAGTGCGCGTAAAGCATGCGGCAGAAGCCGGTGCAGAGATCTTAGCAGCTGCCTGTCCGTTCTGTCTCCTGACCTTCGAAGACGCGGTGAAGACTACTGGTTTAGAAGGAAAATTAGAAGTCCTAGATGTCTCGGAAATCGTTGCCCAATCGCTCTAGGGTCTACTGCACACTCCAGAACGTAGGGCAGTGAGGTTTCGCTATCTCTCAGCAGAGCTAGGAAAACTATAAAGGTGAGTTTCTAGGATTACGCTGTTCTCCTGGAACCTACCGTAAATGGGTGAAGTTGATGGAAAAATTAAGCCATGATGTAGTCATCTTAGGAGCAGGAATGGCTGGTCTGAGAGCAGCTATCGCCGCGGCAGAAGATGCTGCCAAGGTTGATGTGGCAGTGATTTCGAAGGTGTATCCCGTCCGTTCGCACTCTGTCTGCGCGCAAGGCGGAACAGGCGCAGTGATGAGAGATGGCGATTCCTATGATTTACATGCCTGGGACACTGTAAAAGGATCAGATTTTCTAGCGGATCAGAACGTTGCAGAATTCTTCGTGAAAGCTGCGCCACAAGAGATCATCACACTAGATAATTGGGGACTCCCGTGGAGTCGCACAGACGATGGAAAGATAAATCAACGTCGTTTCGGAGGACACAGTTTCCCAAGAGCCTGCTTCGCAGCCGACATGACTGGATTCCACGAAATGCACATACTGGATGGAAAGGCTAGAACATATGATAACATCACTTTCTACGATGAATGGTTTGTAACGTCTATAATCGTTGCAGACAGGAAGATCACAGGCTTGACCGCGATCGAATTGAAAACGGGAAAGATGCTTGCCTTGCGCGCCAAGGCAATCGTCATAGCCACTGGAGGCCATGAGCGCATCTACGAGTTTACCACGTTCTCACACACTGCCACAGGAGACGGGATGACAATGGCCTATCGCGCCGGAGCCCCACTTAAAGACATGGAATTCGTTCAGTTTCACCCTACTGGCCTAGTCCCTCCTGGAGTGCTGATAACCGAAGGAGCAAGAGGTGAGGGAGGACATTTGGTCAACAGCGAGGGGGAACGATTCATGAAACGGTATGCTCCTGAACGAATGGAACTCGCCCCTCGTGACATTATTGCTCGCGCGGAAATGACTGAGATTCTGGAAGGTCGAGGACTCAAAGGCCCCTATGGATCGTACATAGCCTTGGACCTACGGCACCTGGGTGAGGAGAAGATCAATGAGCGCCTGCCTCTCATCCGTGACGTTGCCATAAAGCTGGGCGGCGTCGATCCCGTTCATGAACCTATTCCCATTCGACCTGCAGCCCACTACTCCATGGGAGGAATTCACGCTAACATGAAATGTGAGACTCCTATATCTGGATTGTATGCTTCTGGGGAGTGCTCATGCCTAAGCTTGCATGGCGCCAATCGGCTAGGAACGAATTCAACAGCTGAGTGCTTGGTGTTTGGCAGGGTTAGTGGCGAAGAAGCTGCCAAGTATGCGCCAACGCATAGCTTTCATGAATTAGCAGAAGAGCCATTGTTGAGAGAAGAAGAGAGAGTTTTCGACGGAATCTGGGGAAGTGAAGGAGACGAGCGAGTTCCCGCGATCCGCAATGAGATGAGACGTATTATGAATGAGAAAGTTTGGATCTTCAGAACAGGTGAGCAGCTGCAGAGCGCCTTGAAGGAGATTCGAGCGCTGAGAGCAAGATTCGAAAACGTGACTGTTGAAGATAAAGGGAGACACTACAACACGGGACTTGTTGGTGCGCTGCAACTCGATTTCACATTGGATCTTGCTGATGTGACCATAGCCAGCGCGCTCGCTAGAACAGAGTCAAGAGGAGCCCATTCGAGAAGGGACTATCCAAATCGTGACGATGAAAACTGGTTGAAACACACGGTGGCTCACTACAGGGAAGCAGGACCGTGTCTAAAGTATACTCCTGTAACCATAACCAAGTGGCCACCGACTGCTCGCAAATACTAAGGTGATGGATCATATGAGTTCAGAAATCGAGAAAACCGTTCAGTTCGAGATACATCGCTATGATCCTGACATTGAGCGACACTACGTTTCCACATACGACGTGCCAATACGGAAAGGAATGACCATACTTGAAGCCTTCATTCACATCAAAGATCACCTTGATGAGACATTCACCTTCCGATCGTCCTGCCGGATGGGAATTTGCGGCAGCTGCGGAGTCACGGTGGATGGAAAGCCGATGCTGGCATGCTACACACAAGTTCTTGATTTGAACGCTGATCGAGTCGTGATCGAGCCGCTACCTACGCTACCGGTCATCAAAGACCTAGTTGTTGACATCGAACCATTCCTGGAAACCTACCAGAGGATCAAACCCGTCCTCATGCGAGCTGAAGAGAAGCTGAGCAAGAACGTAGAGCTGGTTCAATCGCCAGCCGACCTCAAGAAGTACTGGGACCTGTCTCTGTGCATTAAATGCTCCATCTGCTATTCCGCATGCCCCGCTGCCATCGACCAGAAATTTCTCGGTCCATCCACCTATGCGACCAGCCACCGATTTGTCTCTGATTCGAGGGATGAAGACACAGAGGAGCGGTTAAAGGCTGTTGCTGACAACGTGTGGCTGTGTACTTCCTGTAACTCGTGTACGATGTTCTGTCCCAAGGAAGTGGACTCTTCATCTTCAATAGTTGAAGAACGCAGCTTGCTCGTCGAGAGAAGTGCCATTCCGAAGACCGTGAAAGATGTTCTTGAGAGTGTCTTCAAATATCACAATCCGATGGGAATGAGTCCAAGTCGGCGGATGGATTGGGCGAAAGATCTGGATGTGAAAACGTATCCAAGTGTCACCCGTGCTCCGGTGCTCTGCTTTGTCGGCTGCGCTCCTGCCTACGATCCGCGAAGCCAGCTGATAGCCAAATCCATGGTCGCTGTCCTGAACCGGTTGGGTGTTGACTTTGCCACGCTTGGAACGGAAGAACGGTGCTCTGGTGACCATGTTCTGAGGCTTGGCGAGCGAGGATTGTTCGAAATGTTGGCGGAACAGAACATTGCGACGTTCCGGAAATTCGACGCGAACAAGATCTTAACTCTGTGTCCTCACTGCTTCAACACGTTGAAGAACGACAAACCCTACTCTGACGAGGATCTGAAGGTCCAACACTACACTGAAATCCTCGCTGACCTGATCAAAAGCAACGGACCTAGGCTCTCTACGGCTGTGCGCAAGAAGGTCACCTACCATGACCCTTGCTTCCTCGGTAAACGCAATGAGATCTACGAGGCGCCGAGACAGATCTTGGCCTCAATTGATGGGTTGGAGCTGGTGGAGATGAAGAGAAACCGCGAGAACAGCTTTTGCTGCGGTGGCGGAGCGGGAAGAACGTTCACAGAAGAGGCGGTTCCTGAGAAACGACCCAGCATCGATCGTGTGAAAGAAGCGTTGGACCTCGGTGCCGACATCATTGCCACAGCGTGTCCCTTCTGTGTGACGACGTTGGAAGACGCTGTGAAAGTTCTCGATGCAGAAGATAAGATCGCAGTGAAGGACATCCTGGAAATCCTGCAGGAAGCACTTTAAGTCAAGTGCCTTCCTCTTCGCGGCGACTATGCATCTTGCCAACTATTGGCTGAGACCTAGTTTCCTGTAGATTCCTTGTCGGTTTCTCTCAGTTTGCTCCTTCACATCCTCGAAGAGGTTGTTGCCATGAGAGTCGATGGCGACAGTCAGAGGACCGAAGTCTTCAACATCCAGGATCCAGAGCGCTTCAGGCATGCCGAGATCGAACCATTCGACAGCCTTAACGTTCTTGATCGCTTTCGCTGCTAGCACAGCTGCTCCTCCTGTGAAGGCTCCGTAGACTGCACCATATTGCTGCATTCCATCCGTGGTTCG
Organism: uncultured Candidatus Bathyarchaeia archaeon; assembly: GCA_964346975.1. Lineage (GTDB taxonomy): Archaea > Thermoproteota > Bathyarchaeia > Bathyarchaeales > SOJC01 > JAUWDF01. The sequence goes on along the minus strand of CAYFWV010000025.1, from coordinate 8,688 downwards.
TTTTCCCATGCCACCTTTTCCAATAATGACACGTGCTTTGAAGTTCTTGATAAAGTCATCCTCAAAGATGTCCATACGTGTACTTGTTGTTGGGCCGGCAGCCACAACTGTCCATTTGTCTCCGACTTTCTTCACGATGGGTCCACAATGGAAGACTGCGAGCCCTTCCAAGTTGAGTGGTAAGGGTTTTCCGTCCGCGTGTAGTTGAAGCGCTCTTTTGTGGGCTTGGTCTCGAGCTGTAACGATGGTTCCTGTGATGTACAGGACGTCGTTGACTCGGAGTTTGCGAATGTCTGCTTCTGAGATTGGCGTCTTGAATTTGTATGTTGTCAATCTGCTCACCTCATTCTATGTGTCAAGTATTCAACATCGAGTTCTGAATCGATTCGTGCTGATGCTCTTCGTGCTGCCCAGCAGTTGAAGGCTACAGCTGCAGGGTATGACGCAGGATGTCTCGCGGCATAGTCAATGTTGACACCTAGCACCGTAGTCTTGCCTCCGAGCCCCATCGGTCCGATACCCGTTGAGTTCGCTGCCTCCAGCAGCTCGTGTTCCAGTTTCGCGATCGCAGGATTCGGATTCGGCTGATTCAAGGGGCGGAGTAGAGCTTTTTTCGCGAGTCTTAAGGCAATATCTGCTCCTCCACCGATTGCGACGCCGAGAACGTTGGGAGGGCACGGTTTTGCCCCAGCTTTCAGGACGGAGTCCACGACGAACTTCTTCAGGCCTGCAATGCCCTCACCGGGACTCAGCATTCCTGTGACACACACGTTTTCTGATCCGCCTCCCTTGGGCAACGCTGTGATTTCGACGTTGGTGCCGGAACCGAGCTCCCAGTTAACATAAGGTATGTATCTCCCGGTGTTGTCTCCTGTATTTTTCAGCAAGAAGGGATCCACAGCGTTTGGCCGCAACGGGATCTCCGTTGTGGCTCTTCTTGTGGCGTTCCTCAAAGCATCTTCAATCGTGTCCAGATGTTTCACCTCGGATCCTGCCTTCACATAGAAGATTATTGTGCCTGTGTCTTGACACATTGGTGTTCGCGTCTTCTCTGCGAGGTCCACGTTGTCAAGAATCGCTTTCAGCTGAGTCTTTCCAGCGTCACTTGTCTCTTCCCTGTAACCTTTTTGGAGTGCTTGCTTCACGTCCTTGGGTAACTCTGTAACTGCAAACTTGAGCAGGTTCACTGCTACATCTTCAACTGTTGCTGCTAAACTCACACACTCTTCCTCCAAGTTCGAGAGCTTACTTGTAGAGCCACGCGCAGATATACGTTTTGCGGAGGCTCATCTCCTTTACCCATGCGCGCTAGAGACGACGCTTCCGTTTTGCTTCAAGTTCTCGCTGCATCTTGGTACATTTTTCATACCATAGTTTCTGGTATTCTCGGTGCGAGATTACTCGGTTCTTAAGGTCTGCTATTGTGTAGATGCCTTCGTCTACACACCATCCAATGCATGTTTCGTATGCTTCCCAGTCCAATTCCTCTTCTTCCCAATACACTGGGACTTTGGGAAACCTGTGCAACAATGCTGCAAGAGCTCGCGTGTGACCATCAACAAAGACGATTCTGTTTCCAAGTTGCTTGATAGGGATCGGTCCCATCAAGCTTGGTTTTGAAGCGAAATGCTCCATAACATGGTCTAGTTTTCTGGCGCTAATGTACAGCTGGGAAGGTTGAATCTCATTCAGCTCCATCAGGAAGGTCTCTTTCGGATATGTTAGAATTTCTAGCAGGATTGCTGTCAGGTCTTCTGCTGCTTTTGAAACGTGTTCGCTGAGGCCTTCTCCGAAATCTGTGTTTGCAGGTTGAACAATTAGCAATCCTATCTTCGCTTGGATCAGTCTTTCCAAGTATTCGCAGAACAGTTTGAGAGGCAGAGCGTGAGTTGATACAGCTGATCCTGTGGGTCCCAAGACTGTTGTTGATTCCTTGAACACTGCTGCACCTGGTTTCAGTCCTAGTGCTCCTGCATCGATAAGTAGGATACGATTGGGTTTGAATGCGATGATGGTTTCGATGGAGCTTTCAGGAATTGTGTCACTTTCAATGAGCATAACATTTCCGGGGGTCTTGCCTGTCAAGTCCTGGACGACTTTCACGCCTACATAGTCATCTCTTCGCATCGGGTTTCCAATGCCTACCACAACGATGGCTTCAGCATGTTCCATCCATCTCTGCAATTCCTCTTTCATTTTCTGCAGAGGATCCACTGTTCTTCACTTCTTTCTCATCTGATGGATCTTCTGGCGGAGGCCTTTCAAGGTCCCTGAGATGGCTACGACACGCAGTGCCACCGGCCTGTTGCTGATCTGAGAGATGACAGCTATGGCTGCTCGTACCATGTCCACTGCGTTGTGAGAGCATCGGAACACAGCAATCTCTTTGTCATTCTGAAGGTCGATGTGGATCATACCAACTTGGCTAGCGCCGTACTCTCCAAACAGCTGGTAAATCATCCTCCAAACGGATCTGATCAGATCACGCTCATCTATTCGATCGTCGGTCTCTACAATCACTGCAAGGTACCGACGTCTCACGTATCGCACTATTTGTTCCTCTCGACTATCCGAATGCCCTGGGCTACGTGGTTCGGGTTGAGTTTCTGTCTATTGCGCTCAACAATCCTCCAAGGATTTTGAGAAATCGCTTTCAGCGCAGAGGATTTCTCCATTCCAAACAACATGGCCATGCTGGCGATGTCGTGGGGACCTCGCAGTTCGTGGGTCTCGGCAGCACCGCTGGAGAGGACTATTGGGATATGGAATTTCTGTGAGGTTGTGACCTCTCTTCGCAGACAGGAGAGGTATCTGGCTCTAGCGGAGTTTTGAGTGTGGAGGATTGATTGTATCTCGATTTCCAGAGCTGCGTCGCTTTGCGAGGCAAGTCGCCCTTCAGCTGCATCAAAGTGCCGATTGATGGCGTGTGTGGAAGGGAAAACTAGCAGATCCACTCGTCGGTCTTTGGCGGCTTGTCGTGCAACTGTTTTCATACTGCAATCGACCGCTACTATTTCGAACTTCCGGCGAAGGATTCTCAGGTTTCTGAGCAAGTCGGTCGCATTTTTGGGATGGAGATCAATTCTTGTGGCGAATTCTAGATCGTGATCATGAGTGGTTTTCCTGAAAAACCTGAGGTCTTCTGGTTTGGTCCTTGGTGGCAGTGAGATAGCTATCAGGGTGTATCCGAGCTCTGCAGACTTGGCGATCAAGCTTTCGATTGCAGCCAGCCGTTCCATCTTTGGTTTAAGGTGTAAATCGAGGAAACGTGTCATTGCAGTAACCCTAGTTTTCTGGCGCTTGCCAGGATATTCGCTTGGGTTTTCTTGTTGGGCGCCCGCTGGAATTTGATCCGGAGGCAGATGGGATCTGCTTTCTGCAGTTTGAGAGTTCCTGTGAAAGCCGCTTGCTTGTCCAACCGCAGGTAGAGACTATCGTCGTCAATGCACAAGTTGGATTCTTCTGTCATTGTTCTCTTGTCGATTTCGCTCAGATCAGTAGCAAGCTTCTCAATGATTGCTTGAACCGTCTTCTTGTCTTCAACCTGCATTCTCACCATAATGATCGTGTTTCCGAAGTGACCCTTCAACGCCTTCTCCTGGAATTGTGTGTCAGGTGTGTCGTCTGGAAACAGGGTGCTGGCAGCCTTCTTCACCTTTGACGGATCTTCTGTGGCGTGAACCAAGTATCGGATCTCCAAGTTCGATATGGGAAGGGACACGATTCTTCTCCTGGTTTTGTTCACCAAGACAATTACTCATCAGGTGTTCGCCATCTTTGAATGTTATCTTTTATCAACTTTGCGCGCACTCTAGAATTGAGCAGTATGGTTGGATGCAATCAGCAAGGCACTACAAGAAATCGAGAAGAATACCAGAGCGACAACATGAGCATAGTGAAAGGCGTTTTAACTCGCGCACGCGGTTTGAGTAAGAACGAACTAACCAAGTGTAGCAGCTGCGGACGCTAATTTCAGTAGCGTGAAGAAGACAGACCTGCGAGATTAGCGTGCATCACATTAGAGAATGCTGCGTCAGCTCTAGGAGGGGGTGTAGAATACGCTGCGTTGTCTATGAGTTTGCATGAAATTAATAATCGTATCTGTATAGTATGTATACGGGCGAGTTATTGATGGCTTCTGACTTCTTCCTTGGATTTGTAGGCCATGCACATACTCGAAACGATCTGGTAGCTGATCCGAATAAGGATAGACAATTGAGAAAGGAGAATAGTGTTGAGGAAGCACAACAGCTGACTGAACAAGTGCTGGACAAGATTGACAACGACATTTCTCAGACTGGACGCCAACTTACAGATGTGAAATTACTGGTTCTGTACTCTAGTTACAGAGGTGAGACTGCAAATAGGGATAAACGAATTTGTGAAAGCATTCTTGGAACTATAGAAAGAAGATTCCAAGAAAGAGACGCAACGGAACAGCTTCATCTAATTGGACATACAACAGCTGGTGAGATAGAAAACGAAGATCTCGTACTGAATGCAGTCTCAGGAATCGGCTATAATGGCCTATCCCTCTTGGCCTTGGTTACGAACTACCCAATTGGCATCGGACGGACGTGGGGTCTTGAAAGCGAAAGTAGCGCCATGGAAAATGGCAAGGAAATGGCTCATAATGCTTGGGTGGACTTTAGTCATAGCGCGAAATCTAAGGAGCAGCTCCAGAAAAGCAAGACCCTTCTCGTACTAACAAAGGGACCGATGATTGGAAAAGGAGGCCTGGAATATTTCCTGGCTGCAGGCATCGCAGAGTTTCTCAGAAGTTTCCGTGAAACACACATAGCAAACGTAATTGGAGGAATCAGCGGTGACGGCATCATTGGTCGAAAGATGCATCAATTCTATGGCAGACTCGGCAGACCGTCAGAACTCAGAATCCTCGACAGTGATGCTGTCTGTGCGTTGATCCCCAACCTGGTTGAACCCTCATGTGGCCTCGACGTGTCACCAGTCAAAAGGATTGGAGAATCTTATATCTTCCACTTTGACCCTGATGCAAAACCCAAGTTCAAGTACCTCAAACGTATAGGAAACGAAGATCCTCGAAAAGTGCATGCTAGAATAATATGTGAAAATGAAACTCGAATATCTTGTGAAAGAGGCTTGCCTCCCCCAAACGAAAAAGAGCTGCTGCAACAGATTTCTGAAATTGAAGGAATCCCTTTGAATCTAACACTTGCCAAGTACGCTTTTGCCTTTCCGTTTGGAAACTATGCTCCAGCAAACCTGCTGCGAGTGCACGGTGAAGCTTTCGAGCTTGTCCAGCCCGTTAGGAGCCATGACCCATCCATACCAGGCTACATTGTCGTGATTGACCATGAAAGAGTTCAGAAAGGAGCACGGAATGTCTTCAACATGCTTAGAGAGAGCCGAGGTTTCACGAGGAGAGATGTTACCTTCATACAGTCCTGTATTTCGCGAAGACTAGCTGAGATAATTGCTGGATGCACCTCGAACACCGAATGTCAGATTTTCAAAGAAGCCTTGTCTTCATCCCAAGTGTGTGGATTCTTGGCATATGGCGAATTATCCTTCACCCATCTCCTGCAGGAACCGTTTGTTTATAACTTCAGCTGTTGGGGGCTGACGCTTCGTTCCGTGACTGGAAAAGACGACAATCTGCAGGAGGTCAAGAGTGCGTCCGCAGAAAAAGAGCTAATTCAAGTTCCCCCCACTTTCACATTCAAGACAAAGGCGGCACGCTTAATCTTTAACCATTTGGTCCATGCCTTCATCGAAGACTACATGAAGCGAAGGCTTTTCATAGGGGAAGCTGGCTGGAGAAGCCTAGTGCAAATAGCTCAGAGTGCACACGTCTCTTTCAGAAGCGTGTATGGCAGCGGACGACGCCGTGGATCAGCTATTTCTGAACTTGAAAGGCGTGGACTCATAGAAACTCGAATCTTCACAGGTAAGCGAGGACGTGGCGGAAAAATAACAAAGGCAAGAATACAATACGAGAGAGAGCCAATGAAGAGATATGTTGATGCCCAAGTTGCTAGAACCTGAAAAAAATCGATAAGCCTGTTTCGGAAGACTTCAACCAAATCTGTCCTCATTCTTGGTTTTTAGCTGCTTAACTAGAGCGTGCAGTCATAACGATTGAGATGACCCGAAAATTCGGGGTTTTCTCCACTTTTGCTTGCAAATTGGGCGTAAATTCGAGTGAAAAATCCCTACCTATTTTTCCCGTTATAGTAATGGGTTGAGAAAAGAAGGATGGTGGTGAAATGAAGAAAATCCTGATGTTGGCAGCTGCTCTGCTAACCGTGTCCATGATGGCCACAGTCCAAGCGAAGGCAAAGATCGAGGAGCCGTACAAGGCTCACATTGAAAGCTTCTTGATTGATCCTGGGAAGCAATGGATCAGCGAGGATGGCATCCTACATATTCGAGGCTCTTACTGGAGGGGTACAGAAGTAGGCACCCTAGGCAGTAGCATTCTTGAGGATTGGTTATCTTTCAACATCAATTTGGCAACCGGCGAAGGAACACTTTGCGGATATTGGGTATTAACCTTCGAGGGACGTGGCACAATGTCAGGAAGTGCAACAGGCAAGATCTCGATGGGATATCTAATTCGCGGAATGTTCATCGGAACACATGCCACGGGAGAGTTCGAAGGTGTGCAGAAGAAGGGTTTGCTTGATGGAATGCTGCTAGACCCAACCCATGCCATAATGGAAGCTAGCGGCGCCATTTACTATCCCTAGAAACGCCATGGATCTCAACGTCGATGAGACTACACACGCGGGAGAGGAGGTGAAAGGAGGCAATGAGAAGACTGCTCAAAGGCATCCTACTACTAGTATTAACATCTGCGCTGATAGGCTCCCCAGTTTTCGCATGGATCGTATACCAGAATGGCATAGCAAATGTATCATTCACTATTGCGAGACCAGCTACCTCTTGGGAACTCATGGAAATAGAGTTTGGCTCCATCAACGCAGGCGCTATCATCGAGTCATCTCAGAACACCAATCTCACCATTGCCAATGCGGAGGCTCTCAACATGTCTTTTGCCGTGATCGGCCTGACGGAAGAGGAGACTCAAGCTCTGCAGAGCCTGATCATCTCAATCGGAGAAGACTCCACCGGAGACGCTGAAATCGACATCCCATGGAGCACAATCGTCGTCTTGCCCACTCCACTCCCAGGACCTTCCGTTCAACTAGGTGAAGGCGTATACAACGTGGTTATCGTGGTGGAAGGCGTCGTAGGGTATCCTGAAGCGGACACGCCGGTAAGTTTCACGGTGGAGGGCACCTGTGATGCTACCCCCATCACTTTGCCCTAAAACGTGGCAATCCAGTATTTTGATTCCCCTTTTTTTTCCAAATTTATCCATCGCGCGCGAGTGAATCCACCTTTCGGTGACTCATATCCTTTGATTGAAGCTGGTGCTGATGGATTCATGTGAGCCCGCATAGCCTTATATGTGCTGATAGAAACCTCTTTTTGTAGACTGAGGCAAGGAGGTGAAATGAGTGGCTAAGAAAGGATCTAAGTATGAATGTGCAGAGTGTGGAATTGTTGTGATGGTGGATGATCCGTGTGGATGTAGTTCATGCGATCTAATCTGTTGTGGGGTGCCGATGAAAGAAGTGAAGAAGAAAGCTAAGAAGTGACCTCAGCGCGCAAGTGTACGCTTCATTCTAGGAGTTCCCGCTGAAGATTCGACCAGCAGATTCTAGCGGGCTGTCGGACTGGGAATGTTTAATTACTGCTAGGCAATGAGTAAAAAACGGTGGTTCTCTCATGTCCAAGAAGCATTGGTGGCAGAGGAGCAAGGCGAGGGCAGTGTTCGTCCGCCCAAGCTGGTATAGGCTGAACTGTCCCTACTGTCGCATCAGTTTCTACATCGATGAAGACTGGCCATCAAAGGTGCAGGCATCTGAAGAGTGGTGGGACGAGGAGGAAGAGGAGATTGGTGTGTATAGAGATTTCTATGGTCTGATGGTTTTCGAGGTCTTCTGTCCGGCTTGCGGGCAGATACTCAGGTTTGATAGGAAGCAGACTCCAGTGGGGAGGCTGAGCTGGAAAAAGCTCAGAAAAGGGACACTACCACGGTGAACCACAATCGATTTATATCTTTGCTCTTGATTGCTTTCGAAGTCGGCGAGGTGGAGGCGTCAGTTGATCCCTAAAGAGTTCTTCGTAGTTAGTGCCAAGGCGGTTAGTGCTGTTTCTCAGCTCAATGCTTTTGATCTTGCTCTGAAAAACGCCGGCATTTCCCAATGCAATATCGTGCCTGTCAGTTCCATCTTGCCTCAAGGATGCAAGGAAACAGAATGGCGGATGATTACAGCTGGTTCAATAACGTACGCTGTTACAGCTCGGATGGATGGAGAGGAAGGAACAAGCATTGGTGCTGGCATTGCGTGGGCTTGGGAGATGAGTCGCGAGTTCGGTATCGTTGCAGAAGCGCATGGCTACATGGATCGCATGGCGTTGAAAGAGACCTTGGACAGGAGAATCAAGGAGATGGCGGAGATTAGAGGCATACGCATTACACCGATAAAGCATCGAATAGAGGATCTGCGTGTCCCTATGAACAATTACGGGTGTGTGATTTCCACCCTCGTCTATTGCCCTTGAGCCTTGGAAAGACCTGTCGCAGCGATGTGTCAAATGCTGGTGTCGATCAGGTGAAGCCATTCCTTGTTGAAA
>CAYFWV010000024.1:0-4136 GCA_964346975.1 uncultured Candidatus Bathyarchaeia archaeon | reverse complement strand
AGGAGGTTCGTTATTGTCTCACGGTTTCGCGGATCCATGTGGACATCATATTCGTCAACAGCTCTGAAGGGTGACTGAACATGTTGCTGAAGTGCCAGAAGAAAGCTAATTGTGGCCATGCTTCGCTCTCCACCGCTTTGTGTATAAGCATCTAGTGGCACCAGTTTGGCACCTTTGAATCCCACGTAGACTTCGAGCCCTGCGGCTTCTATGTCGTTGTCGTATGCTAGGTAGATCTCTCCACGGGCTTGGGATTCAGAGAGTATCTTCTGGTATTCGACGCTCACATGGTTCAGGAGGCGTTGCATCACGCTCCGCCAGGATTGTATTCGGACTTCGACTTCTTCCATCGCTATCTGCCGATTCTCTGCGACCACGCGAGCCTTCTCTTTTAGATCGAGGTAGAGTTTAGAGTAGGTTTCATACATTTTTTCGATGTCTTCTGAGACATCTGCGAGAGCAGCGAGGAACCCATCTGTTAGCCGGATCTCATCGAGGATTTCACTCACTAGGCGTGTAGATGCGATTCGCGATCCGATCTGCTCGGCTTTTCGCGCTGTCTCTCGGTATTCCTGAGTCTTGATCCCCAGGTCTCGGTGAAGCTTTCTCACGTGTTTCTCAATGGTTTCTTTCTTGAAGTGTGATATGGCTGCTTGGATTTTCGAGTCGATGATCTGATTTGTGAGGTTCTGGATTTCCTCTGAAGTGTGTTCTGTTCTCATCTGAGTTTCAGAGAGATTCTTGTCCGTCTTCTCAAGCTGTTCATTGTACCCTTCCACGAGCGCTTTCAGGTGCTCACTCTTGTGTTGCAGCTGTTGTATCCAGGTGTCTTCCAGATTCTTGTAGGCTCTCTGCAGTTCTGTCAGCGTGGCTGTGTAGGAGGTTGCCGTCTGGCTGGTGCTGTCTGCAGATTCGAGGTGGTCGACGATGATATTGAATTCCCTCATTTGCTGGCAGTTCTGTTCAACTAGGTGACGTAATTCCTCTAGGCCTTCAGTTCGGTATTTCACGTAGGATTCATGTCTAGCCTTTTCCTTTTCGGAGAATATCCGCTGTTCAAAGAGCTGCTGCCAGTCTGACTTTGCTTCGTCCAGTTTTGATTCAAGGACTTTGAGTTTGTCTTGTACTTCTGCTATCTCTGTGTCTAAGCGTTTTAGTTCATCTTGTTCAATTCGCAGCTGGCCCTCCAGCTCTATCTTCGCCGCCTCTCTTCGTGATGCTTCTGCCCACGCCATTTCTCTTTCAAGGAATCGTCTCTTCAGCTGCAACTGCTTCTTTTGTTGATATCGATCGTACTGTTGTCGCCAGTAGTTCAATGTCTGCTCAGCTGATTCAAGAAGTTTCGTCACTGATTCTTCTTGGCTGAGTATACGGCTCAGTTTCTTCTGGGCTTGAAAGACATTCTTTCGATATGATCCTAAACCAACAGCTTCTTCAACTGTTGTGAGTTTCTCTTGAGGTGAGAGTACTGTGAAAAGCTCTGTCATGTTTTGATGCATGACAATTAGAAGGTTGTTGGGATCTACGCTGAATCTCTTCAGCATTCGTTCAACAGCGACTTTTGTCGCGGCGCGGTTCTCAAGTTCAAACCAGTATTTTCCATCACGTCTCAGTCCTCTTGTGAGGAAAATCTGATCTTTGTTCAGTTTCCTGACAGGCCGCTTGCCGTCTCTCGGAGAGTTGTCCAAGACTATGGTTACGCGAGCCTGGTCTTTCCCCCATCGAATAAGATTGCTCAGTTTTCTGGAGCGTTCAGTATACGATTGTCCCAACGCTAGGGAGATTCCCAGTAGAATGGATGATTTTCCTGCACCGTTGGGTCCGCAGACCACGTTCACACCTGGTTTAAACGGTATCCTGGCATAATCATAGGACATAAAATTCTCCAGGATGACTTCGGTGATAAGCATCGGGATTGAAACCTTTCTCGTAGTAGTAGATACAGCGCATATTCTCCTATTAAAGGAATTATATCAAAGATTCCGCAATTAGGACAAATGGGTTGTTTACGCTCACGAAAGATTTGGACAGCTTCACAGCTAGTCACAAACTCGAAACCTGTTTCCACAAGTTCCTTGGCTTTCTGACAGTCCTCGTCACTTCACCTGAATTCTCGTGGTCTTGAAGATTGGATCACCCAAGCACTGACATAACGTTAATGTGGTTGCGAGACGCGTGTAGAGGAGATTGAAATGACAGAGCACGTCATTCGTGTTGGTACAAGAGCAGTCATTTTCAATAGGGATAACGAAATCCTCGTTGCGCATTGTTTGAATCCCGAAAAGGATTTCTATTTTCTCCCTGGAGGTGGTGTTTGGTTTCACGAGAAACTGGAGGATTGCCTTGTTCGTGAGGTTAAGGAAGAAACAGGATTAGATGTCAAAGCGGAACGGCTTCTTTGGGTGCGTGACTTCATAGAGGGCTTTCCTGACGAGCATGGCATTGAGATGTTCTTCCTAGCCACAATTGTCGGAGGTAGAATGCGCACGGAACCATTGTATGATGTTGAATGGCTTGAATTCTCGTTCATAAAAGTAGAAGAGCTTGAGCGTATCCGATTCTATCCGACATCGTTCATTGCGAAACTGCAGAAACTCAGAGATGATAGAGACTGGTCGGAAAGAAACCTATACATGAAGTCAGCACCCTAGGTAACAAGTCAGAGTCTATGCATATTGCGCTGGAGAAAAAGGGGGTTGTGCGGGAACACTTGAGACACTCTTGGATTATTGTCCTTTAGTTTCAATGTATTCTGTAACTAGTGAAAACGATTCGTTGAGAATGGAGTATAGTATGAATATGATGCCGCCACTATGAGAGTAATCGATAATGGGTTGAATGTTGTCAGTTTCCATATGTCCCAAGAGAGAAGTGCACCTTGAAGCTCATTCTTTCTTTCAGAGGAGAGATTGGGATCTGTCAATCGCTTCTCCATTCCTGCGATGGTGGCCTCAGGCAACCATTGAAGCATGAATCCTGCGATTAGAAGTATTGCACCTAGAGCAAAGGTTGCGTGGAATTGAATAGACATGGGATATACCATTCAACTGTTTACCAAGCTTTTTGCCCTAAAGATTTTCGGAAAAAAGGGGGAATGTGCGGGAATTCAGGTGATATCTCCAGACTTAGTGTATTAAAGGAATTATATCAAAGATTCCGCAATTACATCAAGTCTGTTACTTGCATTTTCTAAAGAGTTTGACATCTTCATATGAAGTGACGAACTCAAACCCTACCTCGACCAGTTCCTTTGCTTCTTTGACAGTGCTTGCCACCCTGCACGAGTACTAGTAGTCTTGAAAGTCTATGAGCTGCGTGTACAGCAACGTGCTTTCAATCCGTTTATGTCCTAAGAGTTGCTTGACAAAGCGCGCACGATGGAGTGAAATATCCATGAAACTACTGTGAGCACTATAATGCCGTGCTATGAAGATTTACTGCTTCAACTTCTACCGGCACGCGAGTATCCTGTTCTAGGATTACGAGCGTAAATGAATCATATTCATTGCTCTTCTGTCTAGGGAATTTGCGTAAAAAACTTCAGGAATGTAAACATCAAAGATTCCTAGGCACACCGAAAAAGCGTGTACGCGGTGTTGGTTCAGACGATTCGATATAGAGGCTTGTGTTACTGTTATATAACAGTCACATGGTTTTTTAAATTCCTATAAGTGAAACAGTTGACTGAAGACGATTCAAGATAGAATCTTGCCCAAATGTGGCACGCGCGCAAAAATTTAAACGCGTACACATGTATAACCAACTGGACGGAGGTGAAGATTTGAAAATAAAGACTATGACATTATCTCTTATTGTGCTGTTTCTCTCAGGTATATGTTTTCAGATAATTCGAGCTCAACCGACATTAGACATAGTTGAAACAGCCGAAGCTGATGGAAACTTCACAACTCTAATTAGCGCATTGGAAGCTACCGGTCTTAATTCCACATTGAAGGATACAGGGCCTTTCACAGTCTTTGCGCCAACTGATGATGCTTTTGCAGCACTTGATGCTGATGTGCTAAACTGGCTTCTAGCAAACCCGACAGCTCTGACTGAGGTTCTCTTGTACCATGTCGTATCTGGAGCGTTTAACTCAACGGACGTGGTTGCCCTAAGCTCAATCCAAACTCTAC
>CAYFWV010000023.1:0-52568 GCA_964346975.1 uncultured Candidatus Bathyarchaeia archaeon | reverse complement strand
AGGCACAACTCCTCTTCAGGAGAGAACATTCGTTAGGAAATTTAGAGCTTTCGGAAACACATCCTCTTTCTTGGCAAGAAGAAGCGATCCGCGAGGTTTCCTGTAAGTTCCGGAGAATTCGGTATCGGCATCGTCTTGTCTAGTCGATTCTTGCACATGATGGTGCGGGAGGTGGGATTTGAACCCACGAACGCCTTCACGACAAGGTCCTAAGCCTTGCTCCTTTGACCTAGCTCGGAAACCCCCGCGCAAGCAATCATCCAGAACATCAGAAGTGTATATAAGCATACGCGCACCAGATTACCAGAGCTCTCTTACGGCATTGTTACCTATCGCTCCTACCTCCTGTGCAACCTCTGTTTCTCCAAGAGCGCTGCAGAAAACTCTACGTGTCTACTTGGAGCGAACATGCTCTGAGAGATGGAGTTGAGACAAAACTTGAAAAAGCCAGCGTATCTAATGTAGAAGCAGAGCACCATTAGATTGGTGCAATGGAGCATTGAAGAATGAAGCATACTGAAGTGTTGATATGCCCCAAATGCGGTGGAGAGATGATGCAGGGGTCTGCAGAAACTCTTTATGACTGCTTCGGATGTACAAGACCGAGCCCTAAGAAACTGGAGAAAAGGCACGGGAACAAGGTGCAGCCCTATTTCTGCGGAGGCTGTGGATTCATCGAATTCTACGTGGAAAAGGGTACACCTGAACATGTGTAAGCGACTGAATACAAAGACCGGTGCAGGTAGAACGTACTGGTCGGCTCAAGTACTGAGGAGAACCTTCCAGTGAGCAACAAGAGATGGGAATACAAGGTGATTGAGTTCACCAGTGAGATCGAGTCTGAATATGAGAAGATCGGTGCGCTTCCAAGTCGTTGGTTTAAACCACCAAACATAGAACAGCTGCTGAACAAATATGGGTCTCATGGCTGGGAACTCGTGAGTATAGAAACCTTAGTAAACTATCAATCTGAGAACTTCATAGTCCTCGGTGTCTTCAAACGCGAGAAAAATAGCAACCAGCCTGAGTAACGCTTTTAACTCGAACTCTCAAGCTGGTGCACATCGACTCTAGAGCCCCTGTGAAGGCTCGATTGTGAGACAACTGAACGGATCACGGCACTGGCAAGTGCGTGTTTCACACTCTTACCCATGCCTTTGGACGCGCCGATCCAAAGTCCGAACCAACACCGTTTCGGTGCCTAGACCGGCGTTTAGAGAAACAAGGACGACAGTAAACTGGCTTGCCTGGTGTGGGCTGGAAAGGTACCGTGGTCGCCTTACCACAATCACTGCATTTAACCTCAAACATTTTTCGTTGGGACAAAAAGAATCACCTCGATTAATCCCTCTATTATACGACACTCTTGAAGCTGCTGGCAGCCTTACACGAGCTCGCCAATTGCGAACCTGTTTCCGACTCTGGTGATCTTGAACTTGACATGTTGTCCTTGTTCAGTGTTTGGCACGAATATGACGAAACCTTCGATCTTCGCGATTCCATCGCCTCTTCTGCTCATGTCTTCAATCTGAGCTTCATATTCTTTGTCAACTTCAACAGGTGCCTTCAAATTGTATCGCGGGCGTCCACTGCTTTGCCATTTCTTCTGCTGAATATACGAATACGACATTCTACCACCTCATTTGATTTGTCAGCCAGACGTGCTTGAGACATAAGAAAGTAAAAACGACGTTAAGCGTTCTACCCTTTTCCAAAAGCCTCTAACTGCGTAGCCCATACTACACCAGCTCTCCTTATTAACTCTTGGATGCCTGCTTCTACCTAGGAGACATAATCTTCATACACCATAGTTGTAGACTGCTCCACTTTCATGTGCGCGCCCATTTCCGACGAGGGGCTATCCCTTATGTAAGAAACGAGCACATAGACCATTGAAATCTGCCGCTTTCTATATAAAGACAGACCATTATGCACAGTGAATTAAGCCACCCATACCTTTCTTCTGTGAAAAGAAGCCTGCAAACGCCTTCTTGCCCTGGGGGTAGGAGGGCCTGTCACAGACCAGCTAACTTGGGTCTACAATTGTGAGCCTCGTATTCCCAAAACGCAATTGTGTATGCACATGTTCGTTATCGCGCGCGCGATAGATCGTGACAGAGACGTAGACATATTCGACATCGATGTTGCTACAAGCAACTATGGAGAAGGCCTGTCCTAAACAGATAGACAAGCAATTGTTCCTTTCTAGTCCTATCTTGACGTCCGTGTCTACAGCTTCTCTCAGCAGTTTTTGTCTTTCACATAAACCATGCGCGAGTGCGCAATCTCTGTGTCCGTCACCAAGGAAATGGCTAACACCTATATTCCTAGAAGGAGGGTGTGGATCAGTCTTTTGAGGCAAACCGTCTTCTGTATGGAAAAAGTGCTGGTGTTCCACCAGTGTGGATAAAGACAACGTTATCATCCTTGGTGAAGTAGCCTTGTTCTATGAGGTTGAGAAGACCTGCCATTGCTCTCCCAGTGTAGATGGGATCCAGCAGGATTCCCTCGGTTTGTGCAAGGAGTCTAATCGCTTTCACTGCTTCAGACGTTGGTACCTCATATGCTTCTCCCGCGTAGTTCTCATTCAAGACCACATCATCAGATTTCAAGTCCATGTCAACATCGAGGATTTGAGCCGTTGATCTCGCTATTTCGAGGGTCGCTCCGGTAAGATGATCTTGGGAGTGTGGCTCGGCGCAGACTCCCAAAATGGTTGCTTTCAATCCTATGGCTTTCGTGGCCAAGATCAGCCCAGCCTGTGTACCCCCAGAGCCAGCGCCATGAACAATGTGGTCAACTCTGAAGTCAGAGTTCCCTGCCTGCTCAAGCAATTCAAGCATGGCGTTGACATAGGCGATTGCACCGGGAGGGTAGGACGCACCTGCAGGTATAATGTAGGGTGTGTGATCGTTCTGTCGAAGATCCTCTGCTATTTCTTTCATGTAACGGGTTCGATTTAGCTTCTGAGAGGGTCCATGGAGAAAATGAATCTCTGCCCCAAGCAGTGAATCCAGAAGAAGGTTGCCATCATAAAGCGCTGGTTCTTCCCCAGTAAGAACTAGAATGATCTTCAGTCCCAATCGACATGCTGCCGCAGCTGTGGCTCGTGAATGGTTTGATTGCACTGGTCCAGTGGTTACCACAACATCAGTCTTCTTGTGCAAAGCATCCCCGAAGGCAAACTCTGTCTTTCTCTCCTTATTTCCACCGAACGCTAGCCCTGTGCAATCCTCCCTCTTCACCCACAATCGGGGGCCACCCAGCAACTTTGTGAGCCTGGGCATCTCTTCCAAGGGAGTAGGCAAGTTCACAAGGTTAACTCTGGGAAACCTGTCAACCTTCCGCTGTAGTTCTTCCACAGAAATCAACAGAACAACCGTGAGCAACGCTATTGTAAGATGCCATTATAGCATTTGGGATCGGACTCTTCAGCAGCCTTGCTTGTTGCGCATGTGTGCTGTCTCAGATATACGCTTTTGCAAGCACAAAAAAAGAGGGTTAATTGGTGTCTCTTTCCATCAGCACGTAAACTGCGGATATGCCAGTAGGAACACCCAAACCGCCTATCGACTTCGCCTTCCATCCATCCTTCGCCATGCGATTGATCTTGGCTACAAGTTTCCGGTATGTCCCTGTATCGTAGAGGATTTCATACTCCTTCATTTCAATACCCTCAGATTCTGAGTCTTTGTTGGTACCTGTATTTGCTTTTCCGAATTGACGATCTAAGGTGTATTACGGTACGATAAATGGTTGAAAGCATTTTTCGAACGCGTAGTCTACCATTGTCGTGTGTGTGCTCTGGATCTGAAGATGATCAGTCACGCACTACGTTGACTTGCCTGCCTCCATCTCAGGAGACGCGATCAGATACCCCCCAAAGCCAGCTCCCCACATGAGAAGTGGATACGCAATCATCCGTTCCATCCCTCCTACGCCAAGCCCCAGGTCGATGTTGCTCCCGAGGAGGGCTAATGCAACCAATGACGTCAACCCTAAGATCACTGATATGATAGAGAACGGTGTCTTCAGCAACGTAGAATCGTGAACATATGAACATATAGCCGAGAATATGGCGGACAATCCGCCAAACAGAAATGCAATCACTGACACCACCGTGTGGATAGTGCCAAAGTCTTCTGTGAACACCCCGACTCCCATTGCTCCGACAGCTGTCAGCACCAGCAGACCTGTCAGAATGGTGTGGTTCAATGCACGCTGCAGGAAGTAGGATCCCGTGATCAAAAGCAAACCCATGATCAAGATTGATGCGTTGAAGTATAATGCGGAGGGTCCGACACCCAAGTCACTTATGTAGTTTGCAGATGTGCTATATCCCGGATAGAGTGCTTCTGCGACCACAAGCACAATAACGAACTGAGATGCTGCAATGAAAAACAATGTCCCGGCTACGCGCCCATCGGAGAACTTCATGTTGTCAAGTCTGATGTTCAGACTCATAAGAATTCCGAGCTGAATTCTGTGTGGAAACAAGAAGGTGGTAACTTGAGCAGGATGGTTGGGGTGTCAGAGTTTTGTCCAATGAAGTATCTTGTCATAGAAGTCAACTGCGTCGGAAGGTTTCCATTCACTCTTTATGTTCAGTGAATAGAAGGCATGTTTGGAGTGAACATGAAGTCTTACACCGTATTCCTTGCGCCATCGGCTAGCGGTCATCCCATGATCCGAAACCACCAAGAAGATGCAAGATCCTATGGCCTCCTTTATCTCAGCGGCAAGTGCATCCATAGCCTGATAGATCAGCTTTAGCTTTCCAGCTCTCAGACAGTGCCCAGCATGATCTGTCAAGGCAACGTAAAACATGAGAAGTTTCCACGGCTTGCTGAGCTGTTCCAAGAGAATCTCCTTCTTGATTCTAAACTTCTGAAAAGCGAATTCCATAAATTCATCAATGTTCTTGGCCGCGGATTGTCTCCTCCGCAGATCCTCCATTGGATTGAAGCTGACAACGTCAATGGCTGTTGACGGTGTGACAACATCGAACAAGGTTTTCACCTTCAAATCTTGTCTACCCCTCAACGAGGGCTTCAGCCCCAACTTGGATAGGTATCGTCGTTTCCCTCCAATCCATGCCACGAACGGCAGCTTTCTAGCGAAGTCAAGGAATCTGCTCCTGTAGGTCCAGAATCCATCAACACCGTGAATTATCGGGGGCTGTCCAGTGACGAAACTTGCCCAAATGAGTGGACTGTACGGGGCTCCGAAACCTCCTTTCCAGATGAAGTATTTCTCATCAACTTCAAATCTGCCAAAGGTTCTCTGAAGAAGGTGCCTCAACTGCCACTTGACAACAAGGTCATACTCAAGTCCATCGAGAGCTAGAATGAAAACCTTCATGGCAATACCCGGAGTGTAGTGTAGAAGCGGTCGTTCCTCATAAACTTCAAGGTTAGGGTTCACACACGAGCATGAATCTTCTCAGTTCAAGTATCTTCAGAAACCTCGAGAATACCCTCTCCACACAGCGCTTTCTATGATCAACGCGGCTCTCTAAGAAATACCAATGGGCTAGAGACATTCAGAAATCGCTGTAACAAGACTTATGAGCCTAAGGATGAACCTCACTCTCTGAACGGAGAGTCTCGTTTGGAGGATTTGCCAGAAAGATTGGCAGCATCAGGCGCGACACAGATTCGGGGCAGACTAGCTTCACTTTCTGGTGGAGAAGTTTTGGACGTAGCTACAGGAACTGGTGATTTCATCGATACTCTGATGAAGACGTTGAAGAGCTACGAATCTTTCATCGGAATAGACATTTCAAAGAAGGATCTAGCGTCGGCTCAGAAACGGTTTGCAGACCAGCCCGTCAAACTATTGGAGATGAATGCCGAATCGCTGCAGTGGGATGACAATGCCTTTGACACCATCAGCATGGCTCATTCGATACACCACCTCCAGCAACCAGACAAGGTGTTGGCTGAGATGCACCGCGTGTTGAAACCTGGAGGCCATCTGATTCTTGAAGAAGAATTCCGAGATGGCAAGCAGACGGAGGCCCAACGCACCAACCTCCTACAACACGCTTGGGAAGCTCAAATTGACTCGCTACTCGGTGAAACTCACCACAAGAGCTTCACCAAGACTAGAATATCTGCGCTCGTCAGAACCCTTCCACTCGATCATCTGGAGATCTTTGAATCGACACATCCAGTGGAGTGTCTCAATTGTGAGAGACGGTTCACTTGTGATCCAAAGAGTGAAGCTGAAATTCAACGGTCTCTCCAAGAGATTGAAGACAACCTCAAAAGATTAGAGAAGGTAGCGAATCCAAAGCTTCGTGTGAAGCTTCAGAAGATGAGTGAAACCTTGAAGACCCGAACCAGAAAGTTCGGCAACGCTCATCCATCTATTGTGCTAGCGATCGGACGAAAAACCTGAGAATCATGAATCTCTCATTCATGTGAGAATCATGGAGTAAACCATAGGGATGCAATCGCAGATTCTCCTATAACAGTGAACTCGTGTCAAATGTTAAATGCAACTTAGAGCATGCACTGGGATAATGTCTTGGGTGAGAGATGTCAATTGACTGCGGCTCCGTTACAGACGCGTGGGCGTCCCACAGGGATGGTGGCTTTTACTATTGTGTGGGTCGGTCAACTCGTTTCACTATTGGGAACTGCGATGGCTGGCTTTGCCCTCGCCTTCTGGGCGTATGACGTTACCGGAACCGCCACTGCTCTGGCTCTCGTTGGGTTCTTCGCCTTTGCGCCGACCATGTTGATCAGTCCTATCGCAGGAGCGTTGGTGGATCGTTGGAACCGGAAGCTCATGATGATGCTGAGTGATCTGGCAGCGATCTCGTCAACGGTAGCGGTATTCTTATTGTACTCCACAGGCACTCTTCAGATTTGGCACTTGTTTGTCACTGGAGCCT
Organism: uncultured Candidatus Bathyarchaeia archaeon; assembly: GCA_964346975.1. Taxonomy (GTDB): domain Archaea; phylum Thermoproteota; class Bathyarchaeia; order Bathyarchaeales; family SOJC01; genus JAUWDF01. The sequence goes on along the minus strand of CAYFWV010000023.1, from coordinate 45,667 downwards.
TCGCAAGTGTCTTTGGAGCCTTCCAGTTTCCCGCGTACTCCGCCGCCGTCACCACCATGGTCTCCAGGAAGCAGTACGGCCGTGCCAGCGGCATGTTGTCCATGGCGCAATTCGCTTCTGGAATCTTTGCCCCAATCTTGGCAGCAGCTTTGATTGGAACTATTGGCATCGGAGGCATTCTCTTGATTGACATCCTCACTTTCCTAGTGGCCATTGGTGCGCTGCTTCTCGTGCACATTCCCCAGCCGGTTGTCACTGAGGAGGGCCTGAAGAGTCGAGGAAGCATCTGGAAGGAGTCCGTGTACGGGTTTCGATACATCTTGAAGCGCCCAAGTCTACTCGGCCTTCAACTGGTGTTCTTCTCTATAAACCTCGTAGGCGTCTTCAGCAATACTGTTGCAACGCCGATGATTCTTGCCCGGACGAATAAGAATGTAACACTTTTGGGAATCGTGCAATCAGCTATGGGAATCGGTGGAGTCGCAGGCAGCGTCCTACTCAGCATCTGGGGAGGCCCAAAACGACGAATCCATGGAGTACTAACGGGGATGGGACTTGGAATGTTCGGCACGATCCTGATGGCGTTCGGACGTGACCAGTATGTCTGGTCTGCAGCTGGGTTCATCGGCATGTTCTTCCTCCCAATAATCAACGGCTCGAATCAAGCGATCTGGCAGTCGAAAGTACCACCCGACGTGCAAGGACGCGTCTTTGCCACACGGGCGATGATTGCCCAGATCAGTGCACCTGTAGCTATGCTGCTGGCAGGACCGCTCGCTGACTACTACTTTGAGCCAGCGATGGGAGCGGGTGGCAGCCTTGTCCCTGTGTTCAGTGGTCTCCTGGGTTCAGGACCCGGCGCAGGCATGGCCCTCATGTTTCTACTTGCTGGTCTCATCGGTGTACTCATTGGATTCGGTGCCTATCTCTTCAGGGTTGTGAGAAATGTAGAAGACATCATTCCTGATCATCAAGCAGCTGTCGACCTCAACCGAGAAGTCACTGCACGTAAGGGCAAGCAAAACACAACTGGATCACCATGAGAGGATCACGCCACTCACTCGGAGCGTACACTCTATAGGTAGTCAACTCCTGACATGTTAGGTGAAGACTAGCCCTGTCACAACGATCCTTCGATCCGTGTTTATGGCGGATGGTAGTGATGGGTGGGCTGTTGGCGAAAATGGACGAATCATCAGGTGGATGGGAACTGATTGGATTCCTGAGTTTCCCGCATCAGCAACAGCATCTCTTTTACTTACAGCAACATTAGCGATGGCTCTCCTGACTACAGTAGTGAAGAACAGAAGAGACCGCTAAGGATCAGGCACACGCACAGTCCTAGCACACCGATTGACGGAATCCTCACTCTTCCCATGACGGCGACACTCGCTGCTGCATCAAGGCAGCCACACGTGGAATACTGTGGGTATCCTTGATTCAAGATGTTTTGAGCATCTGCTCCTGCCTCATTCGGTTCTCTGAACCGAAATCGGTTTGATCAGAACAGTCACACGCATCATTTGACAAGGATGATCCGGTTCTAACGTTTCTGTCTCTTTTCCAGCTCACGGATTTCACAAGTGTTGATGATATGCTTGGATTCCAACCAACCTCGACGGGCCACTGACACTCCGAGCGCAAGGTACTTAAGTTGGTCAATCGTATGCGCATCAGTTCCAATGGAGATCTGCACGCCACTCCGTATCGCCGCTCTACTATGCACGTCGTTCAGATCGAGCCGATTTGGGAAAGCGTTAATTTCCATCATGACGTGTTGATCAGCTGCAGCGGCGAAGACTTCCTCAGTGTTCAAAGCGTACGGTGGTCTCCTCATCATTAGTCGCCCCGTCGGATGTGCAATAGTGGAGACGTAGTCGTTGTGAATGGCTGAAATTACTCGCTGTGACAGTTGCTCTGCGCTTCCTTTGAAGCCTGAATGAATGCTTGCAACCACGAAGTCTAGATCCTTCAAGACACTGTCGGGCAAATCCAGGCTGCCATCTCTCTTGATGTCAACTTCTATCCCCTTGAGGAGGGTGAATTCGTCGAGGCTCTTGTTCAGCTTATCGATTTCTCTGATTTGGTTTCGCAAACGTTTCTCATCGAGGCCTCGGGCAATCGCTAATGCTTTTGAATGATCAGTGATGGCGACGTAGTCCAGCTTCTGTTTCTGAGTCGCTGCGGCGATGTCCTCAAGAGTCGCGGTACCGTCACTCCAGTTGGAGTGAACGTGCAGATCTCCCTTCATCTCATCATAGCCCACAATTTTGGGGAGAGAATTCTCAAGTGCTGCCTGAATCTCTCCTCTGTCCTCTCGGAGCTCAGGTTCAATGTAGCTGAGGCCACAGGCGTGATAGATAGACTCCTCGGTGTCCCCAGCTACAGGCTTGTGGCTCTCTCTCTCGAAGAGGCCGTATTCATTGAGTTTGTAGCCTAGCTTGACGGATAACGCTCTCAGTTTGACGTTGTGTTCTTTGCATCCGGTGAAGTATTGCAGAGCAGACCCGAAACTTTCAGGTGGTACCACACGCAGGTCCACCTGCATTCTTCCTCCAACGATGATGGTGCTTCTTGTGGATCCTTTTGAAATCACTCTCGTCACTCTTGGCAGTGACACAAACTGGTCGACCACTGCTTGGTTGTTCTTGGCAGCGACCAAGATGTCAATATCTCCCACGGTTTCTTTCATTCGACGAGCTGACCCTGCCGCCTCCACCCGTAAAACCTCTCTACAGCCGGTCATGTGATCTTCAATCTCTCTGATGATGGGGAGAATTTCGCCAAGGAGGAAACGTGTCTGCACTGTTTTCTTCGATTCGATTGCTCTGAGGATGTTTTCCTCAGACTTGACCCCGAACCCTTTCAGGCGTTGAATTTTGCCCGATCGGGCAGCTTTCTCAAGGTCGTCAACAGAAGCTATGTTAAGTTCTCGCATGAGTCTGGTGACGGTTTTCGGGCCGAGTCCTTCCAGAGTGATGAGCTCTTGAATCCCAAGAGGCAGCGACTCCCGCAGCTCTTCAAGGTGACTACTGCTACCTGTCTGCAGAATCTCCACAATAACCGATGCGATTCCTTTCCCCACTCCCGGAATCTTCTCCAATGATCCTTGGCTTGACACGGTTCTGAGGTCATCGGTTAAGCCTTCGATTCGTTGAGCAGCCAACAAATATGCTCGGCTTCGAAAACTTTCTCCTTTAACTGCGTATAGCTCTCCAATCTCATAGAGAATCCGTGCAACCTCGCTATTAAGGCTCATAGAATCAATAGAGACCGGCTTCGATTCTTAAATGCCTTCTCTCAGACGCGCTCTTAAGGTGGGCTTCGCCAGATGGAATGTGTCAAATTGTCTGAACCCAGTAATGGAGCAGCCCTTCATTCACGAATCCCACAGATTCATAGAGTCGCCGCGCTGCATCCGACGGAGCAGCTCCTAAGATGACAATTGCAGATGGCTGGTACTTCTCGAGACGCTTAAGGCTCTCACAGATCACAGCTTTTCCCAACCCGAGCTGTCGATGCTCAGGGTGTGTTCCCACCGGCTCCAATTCCGCTATCTTGCTCACAGGATCAATTCGAGCTGTGCAGAAGGCAGCAAAGTTACCTTTTGGATCGACAGCGACAATGTCCAGTTCCTCATGATAAAAGGAGGCTGCGCTGTACACTTGCAGCAACTCCAATGACATGCTCTTAACGTGCGGAAAGACAGTTTTCTGAACTTCCCGATACTTGAGGAAATCCTTTGCGATGACAGCGTTTCGGATGGTATACCCCATCGGCGTAGTGTATGTTGGGACGGGCAAGTGGATGGGTCGTATCTGTTTGTCTCCGTCAATCTCACCTTGCTGAAAACCTAATTCGGTGAGCAGGTGAATGAGTTCTGTATCAGCATCATCGACAGGGAGTCTCACGGGTCCTTGGCCACCGTTGTCCTTCTTCAGATTCTTCACGCGTTTCTGCATCCAGACCAACATTTCTCTCGCTGCAGAAATGCAATTAGGGTGAACAGAGAGCCCACAGTTCCCTGAAGGCGGTGTATACGATAATCCTACCATGGATCCAGAGAGGTGACGAGTGGTATCGTGTGCCTCCCAGATCTTGAGATACTCATCCTCATCGTCATGGTATGCTGTTCCACCTGGACCGAACTTGACGTTCTCGAGCTGCGATGGTATCCAATTCGTGTAGGCTTTTCTGATCGGGAAGATGTTGCCAAGAAACCTCCTGGCAGAGTCGAAATCATTTGCCCAATGATAATCTCGTATCCTGAAACCCATAGACACTCCACCATAGATGAGGCGCCAACAGCAGGGAACATTATTCTACTGATGCAGATCCCTAGTCGGCGAGATACAAAGCGGGTGTGTGATTTTAATAGTTGTTGCTCACACATAATTACGGTTGCCAGAATGCTTGTAGCTAATAAGGATGTAATGTCGCGAGCCGCTGCCGGCGGCTACGCGGTCGGTGCTTTCAACATAAACAACCTGGAAACCGTTCTAGCCATCACTGACGCCGTTGTGGAAGAGCAGTCTCCAGCAATAATCGCGGTGACCCCCAGTGCGATCAAGTATGGTGGACTAGATTATCTTGCTGGGATAGTCAAGGTGGCTGCGAACCGTGTACCTCAACCGGTGACTCTGCATCTGGATCATGGGCTGGACATTGAGACAGTGGCTCGTTGCGTGAATGCCGGCTTTACATCTGTCATGATCGATGTCTCGAGCCTCAGTTTTGAAGATAACATCGCAACGACAAAGAAAGTTGTAGATCTAGCACATCCAAGAGGAGTCTCCGTGGAAGCTGAACTTGGGAAACTGGCTGGGATTGAAGAGACGGCAGTTGATGAAAAGGATGCTGTATTGACAGATCCAGAGAATGCACAGGAATTTGTGAAGCGTACCGGTGTCGACGCGCTAGCTGTCGCGATTGGCACCTCTCATGGCGCATACAAATTCAAAGGTGAGCCCAAACTCGATTTCGATCGGTTGAAAGAGATTCGAGAACGTGTAGATGCATTACTGGTGCTGCATGGAGCTTCCAGCGTTCCTTCATGGATCATTGAGAAGGCTACCAAGTACGGTGCAGAGTTGAAGGGAGCCAGCGGAATCCCTGAAGCACATATCCGAAAAGCCACATCAATGGGGGTGTCTAAGGTGAACATCGACACTGATCTCAGGCTAGCTTTCACAGGAGCTGTTCGGGAAGTCCTCGCCACCTCTCCATCACAGTATGATCCACGGAAGATCCTAGGACCGGCGAAAGATGCTATGAAGCTAGTTGTGAAAGAAAAGATGCGGTTGTTCGGCAGTTCGGGAAAAGCAGTGTAGGATACAGGATGATGCGAGCATGAAAGTGGGCGTACTCACTGGAGGCGGAGACGCACCAGGAATAAATGCAGTGATACGAGCTGTAGTGAGAAAAGCCATTCAAAACCATGGCTGCACAATGATTGGGATCAAAGATGGATGGAGGGGATTGATGGAGGGAGACGTCGTCACATTGAATGTGCAAGCCACCTCAGGACTACTTCCCCGCGGTGGCTCCATTCTCGGCACGTCGCGAACAAACCCATTCACACGAGCAGATGGAGTCGCCCGTATCATGGAGAATGTTAAGAAACAAAACCTTGATGCAGTGATCGCTATCGGCGGAGATGACACTCTCAGTGTTGCCTACAAACTCTTTGAACTAGGCCTCTCATGTGTCGGAGTCCCCAAAACCATCGACAATGATCTCCCGGGAACTGACTACACGTTCGGCTTCCAAACAGCGGTCTCCATCGCATGTGAGGCTCTGGACAAGCTGCACACCACTGCTGAATCCCATCATCGCGTTATAATCCTGGAGGTGATGGGTCGTAACGTCGGTTGGATCGCACTGGAAGCAGGAATGGCTGGCGGAGCTGACGTGATTCTCATCCCTGAGATCCCATTTGACATTGATGAAGTCTGCAGCTACATAAAACAGAGGCAGCAACGTGGCCGATACTATAGCTTACTCGTAGCTGCGGAAGGCGCCAAACCTAAAGGTGGAGAGGAAATAATCTACAGCCACGGAGTGGATGAATTTGGTCACCCACGACTGGGCGGAATTGGCTTCCATCTGGCCAGAGAGATTGAGGATCGACTGAAGATTGAAACTCGCGTGGTTGTTCTCGGCCACTTACAACGGGGTGGGTCTCCTGTGGCCTTTGACAGGGTGCTCGCCACAAGATATGGCGCTGCAGCCATCGATCTTGTGTGTGAAAAGAAATTCGGATACATGGTTGCTCTCAAGGGAAACCGAATTGTTTCCATTCCCTTGAAAGACGTCGTTGGCAAGCGAAAAACTGTCGATTTGAAGCTCTACGAAATCGCCAAAGCCTTCTTCGGGTGAGTGAGTGTCCCAGCGCGATGATTGGTAGTCAACCAATCCAATCGAAGAGTTCCGTTCACATTGTAGACGGTAATATGCACCATAGTTGCAGTGCACATTGCTGCGTGCGCAGGTGCGTACTGAGGCAGTAACTAGAGTTCATGGATCGGATCCTACAGCTTCTAGAGAAGCCTTCAGAACAGAGACATTCAGGCTCCCGCGATCTATACATTCGAAAGACTGGTTCAGAGAATAGAATGCGTGCCTGCTTGTTCCAGTCAGATCCTAGACATGGTTCTGCGTGCGCGCTCTTGATTTGCGAAATACTGCGAAGGCAGCGAAGAAGATCGTGAGTGACATAATTGTTCCAAGGGCGAATTCTGGGATTACGAAGAAGCCTGCTGTTACCTCGATGTCACTGTCGTCAAGGGCATCAACTCTCTGGTTGTAGATGCCGTTGTTGTCAACGTCGATTATGATGTCAAAGCCTCCGAGAATTAGAGGGGGATTCCACCCTGTCTTTGCCTCAATGGTTCCGAGAGAGCTGGATGTCACCGTTGTCAGTGTGCCAATGGCTCGTGAAGGAATAGTCATTCCATCCGTCCACGTGGATACATCCGCAACGATGTGCAGAGCGTAGGTTTGTGATGGAGCATAGCCAGTTCCGGTGACATAGACAGTTTCGTCGATGTTGAATATGTCCTTCTGGTTTCCCTCTGAATCGGAGCTTTCAATCGTAGGACATGGTACTGTAACCACTGGTAGTGGTAGCTGTATTGCAGCTGCGTTTCCCTGCCAGTCCAAATAGGTTACATCTGCGTCCACGTTGGTTTGGATTGCACCACATCGGATCATCTGTACCTGGTATGTGAGTGACACTGCTTCATCGTAGTTGATGTCTCCTAGATTCCAGGTCAGAGTGGTGGATCCATCTGGATTCGTGACTTGAGTGGTCGGCTGAATGCTAAGGGATCCGGGGAGGATCACGACTTCCGAAGTGACGATGTCTGTCACGACGACGTCGTATCCTGCGGTTTCTTTCTGTATTCCCTTCACGACTTCTGTGATGGTGTCATTAATGACACTCACGAACTGCTCTGCTTGAGCATGCGAGAAGTTGTAGAAGAGACCATCTGTCAATTCAGCGACTCTTCGCATCTGCGATTCGCTCAGTACACGCTCATCACTGTGGATTGTGATGTATTTTATGCCCAAGGATGCTGCAGCGGACACTTGGTTCCAAAGCATCACCCCGTCATAATCCTCTCCAGTCGTTATTCCCAGGGGGCCTGGTACTCTTCTCCCTTCATCACAGGGTTCATCAGTGGCAAGCACAACGATTTTGTAGGCGTCAGGGCGCCATGTCATCCAGTTGTTGCCCAGCCAAATAGCGTCACCCCACGGCTCCCATTGCCCTGCAGCAGTCAATGTGTTAATGAAGCTGATGATGCTGCTTGTGTCAGAGGTCAGTTGCTTCACGCTCTTGGTGTTCACGGAGCCATTAGTGTTGATGGGGCATTCCCCGAAGTGGATGAAGTTTCCGAAGACAATGAACCCCACATTGATGTCTAGACCTGCAGTCTGCAGATCTAGGAGCATATCCGCGAACTTGTTTTTCATGTCGGTGATTTCGCTGCTGTAGCTGCCTGATGCATCCATCATGATGACAATGTCCGCTGGATGCGTGATGAGGGTGTCCGGTTCAGTAACTGGTGTGCCTGAGCCTGCGACATCGATTGTCACCGTGACCTCCTCACCCAAATACGCTGCAGTCTTGTCCAAACGCTTGTCTGCTACCAGCACTGGATACGCCGGTGAATAGACAGGTTTCCCTGTGAACGCGAGGAACCCAGCACCAAGTAAGAGCAACAGAATTAGTGTGACTAACTTCTTGACCATGACGCTCCTTTCTCCCAGCGCATTGATCTGTGAATGCTGCCTTTAACGATGTCTTTTCATCTATCGTACGTAAGAATATAGCTGCAATCGTTTATTTAAGGAGCACTGGAAGCTTTCTCCAGAGGAAAGTTCTATCTACCTTACATCATGGATCAACGATCTCAAATAACCATTGTCTGGCAACTTTGACTAGCAGGAGATAGCTATGACGCGAACGCTTCTTGACCTCTCAGTGCTCGCGCAAATTTTGCAGTAGGCTCGGAGCAATCTCTCTACGTGTTTGACTAAGCCTGGACAGCAGAGCTTCGTCAACGTGTGCCCTCACTGTAACACTATGCTTGCAGTGACTAGTAACTCAAAACTTGTGGGAATTAGAGATTCTGAAGATGGATTTCAAAGTCGAAGTGCAAGCTCATAATCTTTAAGCTGACACACTTCTCTTTCAAACTGTAGCGGTGTCTGGATGAAGATTGACATCACGACAGTGATCGTCGCATTGATCACTGTGACACTGGTTTCTCTGATTGGGATAGTTGGGTTGCTTCAGATCAACAACCTGGTGTTTCAGGATCTGTATGAGTTTGGCTTGGTGTTCAGCAATCGCTGGGCGATGCCCTTCTGGACATACTCTGGGATAGTAGTCGGTTTGTCCTGGGTCAACATAGGGGCAGCAATGGCGCTCACCGTCCACGTCTTCCGAAGAAGAAAAGCTGTGGCAATCACGGAATCGAATCAGATGGAAGTGCAACAGGCAGGCAAGACTCAGCGCCGACTCGCAGACTACTTTAGGATCCTTGAAGACAAGCCGACTTCAGAGACAGTTGCTTCACAAAGATACCCTGCTACCTCTCAATGGAATAGGTATGATGTGAGACAACCAACCTACATCGTGGACTCTCAGTGCTGATCGACAAGAATCGTCCACGTTCTCGATAACACTCTCTTCTTGGAGCTTGTTGCTGCACACCAAGGCATCTTTTCAGAATCGTCAATCTCGGTAATGGTTCCTTTGAGATTGACGTTTCCATGCAATCTGATGAACAACAAGCATGCACGGAGTTCCATTGTTTTCTTGTACGCGCGCTGTAGTTCAGAAGCTTGACTCCTTTCCACGCGTATGGGGAATGAATTATCAGATCACCAGCGTCGCCGACGAACAGATGAGCGTGTGGTTCTAGCCTGCTTATATTTGTCTCCTCTCAATATAATTCGCTATCAGGTGAGAAGTGATGATCGTCGGCACAGAATTTCTGACCACCATATTGCTCTGGTTCATCCGAGCCTTTGTTTCAAGCCTCATCTGTCTCCTCATAGGATACATTGGACTAAGAAGCCTCGACCGCATTACCACAAAGATTAGTGAATTCAAAACCATCAAGGGAGATCCTCTGGCCACGGGCCTTTTTGTGAGCGGTTTCCTGATCTTCGCGGGACTCACCATTTTCGGATCAATGGTGAATCCTTTTTTCTTGGGACAATCTGTGGTCTTCAGCGCATATTTCAACATTCAACGACTACTCATTGTAATACTGAGCTTCGCTGTCAGTCTCTTCTTCGGGTGGTTTTTCTACTTTGTCTTCGCGAGGCTGACGCCCTTCGGGATAGACCTGGATGACATAAACAGGAATCCCGTCGCCGTTGGCGTATTCCTGTTCAGCTATGAAGTGTTCTTGGGATTAATCATCTACGCAAGCTTGATGGTGCCTTTGGCCTGAAGAGGAAATGACAGATGCGCTGTGTAGGACGCACCTGGTGTCAGATGCTGTTCGTGGTCTTCGTTGTAGTCTCAGCTGCTGTGCTGGGAACGGTTGATGGATTACCCAGTGGGGGAAGTTACCCTCCAACATTTACGTTTGATGGAGAAGATTGGTTTGACGGCTGGGGGTACAACCGTAACTACTATGGAGGCTCCGATGGATACATGCCGAACTTGGCCTATGAAACCTTGGGAGCGAATCAGGAACTCGCCTACAGTCTCGGGCAGCAATTCCGAATAAGCTACCCCAGTGAAATCCGCAGGGCAGAAGCTATTTTACAGTTTGTCCAGAGATGGACGGAATATGGTTACGATGAGGACAACGTTGTAATGGATGGACATGCACAGTATGAATGGGCATGGAACGCTGATGAAATGGCACACATGTTTAATGCATCCACGACCACTATCGCCGTCGGGGACTGTGAAGACATGGCGTTCCTCTGCGCAACTATTTACTTAGGCTCTGGAATTGACGCAGCGTTAGTTCTAACAACAAGCCATGTTGCCCTGTTGATCTGGCTTCCTGACTATCCAAACGCCAACTACTACTGGGACATACCTGATGATGGAAAAGAAGGAGGATGGATTTGGGTGGAAGCCACAGGCGATCGGAACCCTCTCGGGTGGACACCACCAGACTTCGCGGATGGCGATTGGGTGGTGTTCCCGTTGGGTTTCATTGAGTTCACTATAGACTACACTCCGAGGAATCCCCAAGCGGAAGATGATGTTCTTGTCTCAGCTAGTGTGGTGAGTGCGCGAGGATCAGTCAACAGCGTGGTGTTAAACTACTCGGTCCAGGGAAAAGAGCATTCCATGTTGACTATGACAGCTAGGGATTCAGTTTATGAGACCACCATACCACGGCAACCCAAGGGTTCGAGAGTAACCTTTTCTGTTTCCGCCACCGATACAGAAGGAAACATAAAACAGACCAGCGATTTCCAATACACTGTGGGATTTGCACTGGAAATCCCGAGCATACTCTTGGACCCCATCATTCTCGGTCTCATTGTCGTGATCCTTCTAGTCGCTATCGCATTCGCAATTCTGAGTCGTGGTCACGGACAAGACTTCTGACACGCGAGACGTCATCTGAGGTTCCTGGCTCGAATTTTTTCTAGGTTTGTTCTGGCTTCTTTTGCTGAAACAGTTCGAAACCCGTTCCAGAGTCGCTCAAGCCTATTGCAGGGAAATTGCTCACAGTACCCACAGTTTTCGACGTTCTTCTCTGCACCGCACGCTCTCACATCGCAAACAGCGCAGAAAGAGTGTAGTCTGCCACCGATCATGCAGCCATCGCAATCAACGTCCTCAATCTTGAGCGGTTCATCTTCCGTTGACCACATCTCAACGACCTTCTGTCTCATTGCATCATCATCTCTCTGCGTAGCAATAAACGCAGCACATTCATCACAAGCTAATCCACACACAGCTGTAATCCTGCTCATAGATCCACCTCCTAGCGTGAATACGCAAGGAGATATAGGTGTTTGCGCACGCGCAAGGCTTAATTGTTAAAGACTGAGAAATTAGATTGACAGGATAAGGAGGTAGTTCAATTGGCAGTACCAGCCTATGCAGGATGGTATTAGAGCGTACTAAGAAGGCACTCAAAGAAGCGGGAGCTACTTCTGAAGAAACTACTAGAACACCCAAAGCACTCAAACTTGATGAAAGGTGGCTGAAAATGAGTGCCAATACAATCATACCTTCTGGTGTTGTTGCAACAAAGGACGGAAGATATTACTTAACTAGCAAAAACGAAAAGCAACAATGACTTGATTACAAGGCAGCCTCAAGCACGCGTATCAACTACTCGGACCTTGACGTGGTCCCAAACGTTACGATCAAAGCAACAAGAACTAGTAGTCCAATTGGCAGGAACACTCCAAACAATGCGTCTCCAAGTTTGTCTGCGAAAATCCACATATAAGCCACAGCTATAATGGCTATGGCAAACCAACAACTCGCGACAATTGCGGCTCTAGGCTCCATTACTTTTTCACCTTTGTCACCTCAATTGTAATTACTCGAATAAAAGAGCTGGCATGTGCGCGTCAGGTAGTCATCTACTCACTTTGTTCTCTCTTGGTCTAGTTTCTCAGCGCGCGCCCTTAGAACAGCCTGATTTCCTCATTAATCCCTCTCTTGAAAAGCCTGCCATCTCTAGTGTCTTTTGAGCAGCCAGATTTTCAGTTGCTACTGGTGCTTGAACTCTAACTGCATCCTTCGTGAGAAACAGCTAAATAACAACACCATCAGGTTGGTCTTGTCTGTGTTCTATGACTTGTACGAAAATCTTCGCTTGATAGACTCTTCTGTGCTTTCCTTCTTCATGAAAGGAACCGCAATGGTCAAAAGCAGGACTACAGAGACCATTCAGAGTCTATCCATAGTGCGATATGCCTAGTCTGAATCAGGGTCTATTATCGCTCTACCTCTTTGTGTGAACAGCTCTCTTCGGTAGTTTCCAGCTAAGAGACCAGCGAAACTCCATGAGAGCGGTAGAAGTAGGTTGCCGAGAATGGTGAGGAGAACGTACGTTGGATGCAGCAATGTGTACTGAGGTATCTGTATCTGTCTAATTAAGTGACCCATCAAGGTGCCACCCAGAATCACACAAGTGAGTAGAACGAGAAGAATCAAAGCTGAGTTCAGAGATAATTTGACTTGTTTGCCTGAATAGTAACTCACCGCGAAGATTACCGCAGATCCACTGATTTCTGTGATCAGTATCACAAACGACAATAGAAAGAGGAATTGTCCTGCCTCAAGAGGGGAATACGCGAAGTCCTCAGTGAGAATAATGCCCTTGAATGGTGTGTCTGCTCTCCAATATCCGAAGAAAAGAGAAAAAGCAAAAACCACAGTAATCACCCAAAACAACGAACTTAAATTCATCCTTTTCCCCAATCCTGCTCCCCTATTCAACTATGACATTTCTTTCCTTAAAATCTTAAGCCAAATGTGAGCACTAAAAGGCCTTATCCAGGAGCATCCTAGAAGATCTGCGTTGACACGTGTAGCAACCCAAGTGAATAGCTCTGTGTCAGTGCAATAAGCGAGCGTGCCGAACTGCTCAAGAAAAAGAAAAGGGTGGCACTATGGTTGTGCTAGTAGTGTGTGTTCTCTTTTCTGCAGTTCATTGTAGAGATATTCAAACCATTCGAATATTGTTGGTCGATTGCGCTCCTTTCTATAATCCTCTACTAAAGGGTTCAAGGTTTCCCAGTGCATCTTTACTGGTGCTGTGAACAAGTCGTCAACGAGGTCAATGTTGATGAGTTTTCTATGTAGCAGAACTCCTATTCCTTCAAAGAATATGCCGACTTGATTCACATCTCGTAACCCATACTTTGTCTGATAGCTCTTGAAGCTCTCGTAGTGTCTGTCTCTGGTTTTCTCCCATGCTTCTTGGAAGCTACCACTGCCCATAGTTGAATAGAGTCTGATGACCAAGTCGGTTTGTCTCTGTCTAATTAGGTTCCTGAGCTCCACAACAGTGAAGACTACACCCACTATCACACCAACAGCCGCAACCAATGCTGAGATCGATGGAATATCTAACATTCTATTACCGTCCAAATCTAGATTCTACCAGTGAATATTAAAATTGGCACAGCAACTTATGCAGGACACAGGTCCTCAACGCTGGTTGGCGCTACGGAACATTCATATAAAGCTCATGGAGAACATCATATCTGAGAGATGTGTGAAGTGAATTGCAGACGCCTCAGCAGCAAAATATGTGAACGTTATTTCCAACTCAACCATTAACACCTTTGAGTACTCTGCCCTTACCCACACAATCAACCTATTCGTTTCGAACTCCACAAGTGATCAAACATTCGGTTTCATCAGGATTTGTATCCCTCACACGCTGATGAATGAAACCTACCATGTCACAATCAATGGTACAGATCCCTACTACATCGACTACACTCTTGCCGACAACGGAACTCACAGATGGATGTACTTCGTCTTTGACCACTCAACACTTCATATCGTCATCGTCCCCGAGTTCCTATGGCTGATTGCTTTGCCTCTGTTCATAGGGGCAACATTGATGACTGCCAAAGCAATGCACGCAATCTCACGCAAGAACGATCACCCTCACGGATGACTCTCAGCTTCAATCAGCTGGAGCCTCGATCAGCTACGTCTCTACTCATCCTCTCAGCATGTTTCTTCTGATCACTCTTCCAGTTGACACTGACAATCCATCCGGCAAAGGTCATGCTCGCCCGAAAGCGACCTAAGGTGTGAGCATTAGAGAACCGTCTCCGAGTATTCAATGTCTCGTGTTGGAAATCCTTAAAAGCTGTTGGAGAGGCAGAGTTAGGGTTCGGAGACTAATAGAGATGAGCGAAGAACTTACACGAAGATTACTAGCCAGCGTCTCACTAACTCTGCTATTTGGAACGATCGTCTTCGCCACCCTAAGTCAGAATCTCTCTGTGATGGCTGCAGGATCAACGATCTACGTTGATGACGATAATGACATTGCCCCTTGGGATGGGACCCTCGAGCATCCATTCCAAAACATCACTAGTGGAGTGGCAAATGCCACACATGGAGACACCTTGCATGTCCTGAACGGAACCTACATTGAGAACGTCATTGTTGATAAGAGCATCACCTTGAAAGGGGACGCTCGACCCGTCATTGATAGTTTGAACAATATTGGCATAGAAATCACTGCAGACAACGTGACTGTGGAGGGCTTCGAAATAACGGGGGCATCTTATGGTGTGTACACTGACGCATCTGGTTTCAACATCACTGACAACGTTTTCACCTACGATGATTATGGCATCTATTGGTTGATTGACGAGTATAACCTGACAGTAGACTACATTGTGCATGACAGCTGGATCACAAACAACACCTTCGAAATGATCATCAATTCAGCAATCTACACCAGCTTGACTTTCGACTACGCCCATCAAAGTGGTTACGATGTTGAAGTAGGAAACATCCATTTCTGCGACAACACAATTCTCCTAGAAGAGACTTATGCCGGAGGGATCGACGTGTCCAATCTCGAAGTGAGCTATCTCGATGGCGGAACTGTATCCGTGGGCGTCATCAACATGTCAGGAAACCGGATCCACGGCGGATACACGGGCATTGATTTCTACGGAACCCTCGATGAGCTACTTGACGTGCATGCCAACTTCGGCGATGTCATTATCACCAACAACGTGATGATAAACCAATCAAGTGAGGGCATGGACATTGACTTCTACGACTGCACCTACTTGCACGGTAACACCACAAGTGCTTATGGATCTTTGCGGATCATTGGGAACACAATAACATCCGTTCACGGCGCCGATGGTATCTATCTCTCAGACATTGGATACTGGTACGATTTCAATGATACTGCTAGTCTGGAAGTCGATAACATCTACATTGAAGAAAACGAAATTGATGTGGGCGGAGATGGCATCTACTTCTATGGCTACGAAGCAGGTTACGACCTGTATGACAACTCATCACTCAGCATAGGCCACATCTCAGTAAAGAACAACACGATAATCAGCGGAGGATATGGAATAGAGATTGATCTCGAAGAATTCGGCTACTACATGTATGGCAATTCTTCCTTTACGATGGGTGACATTGAGTTTAGCCACAACACAATCCAGAGTGACTACGATGGAATCTACGTCGGCTATCTTTACTACTTTGGCTATGAGATGTATGATTACGCCTCCTTCACAATGGGCAGCTTCAGGCTAAGCGATAACCATATCACTAGTAGTCAAGCAGGAATCTACACGGATTACTGTGAGTATCTTGGCGAGTACATGTATGGTAACTCAACCTACATGATGGGTGATCTTGAAGTCAGTGGTAACACAATCAACAGCATCTACAACGGAATCTACATCTATGAATTCTATGAGTTCGGCTACTATCTGTATGGCAATTCTTCCTTTGCGATGGGAAGTATCCTCGTGAACAACAACGTCATCAACAGCGGCAGCGGGTACGAAGGAATATATGTAGACTACATCGAGTATTTTGGCGAGTACATGTATGATACATCAACCTTCACGATGGAAGATATCGAGTTCAGTGGCAACAATATCACCAGTGGCAGTGACGGCATATACTTCTACTATCTCGCCTATGAGTTCGGCTACTACATGTATGGCAATTCCTCTTTCACAATGAGAGACGTCCTGGTAAATGACAATATCATTAACAGCGACAGTGATGGAATTTACATTTACGAACTGGGTTATTACGGCAACTACATGTATGGTTCATCGAACTTTACCATGGGTAACTTCAAGCTCAGTGGCAACATCATCACCAGCACGTCCTATGGTGTATACGTCAACGACTTTTACGAGTTCGGCTACTACATGAATGACAATTCTTCATTTACATTTGGAAGCATTTATGTGAACAGCAACACAATCCACAGCGGCCTCACGGGCATATACCTTTACAACTTCGAGTACTTCGGAGAAGTGCTGCACAATTCTTCCTCCTGGTCAATGGGCGACATAGAGTGCAATGACAACCACATTAACAGCACAGAGCACGGAGTGTACATCGGCTACATTTTTTATTTTGGCTACTACATGACTGGCAATTCCACCCTAGTAATGGGTAACATCGGAGCCAGCGGAAACATCATCAACAGCACCAACAATGGAATTCACTTCCAAAATATCGGCTCGATCGCTGACCGCCTATACAATGATGCACTATTCACCATGGGTAACATCTCTGTAAATGACAACGTAGTTGACTGCGGCGGCGATGCGATACACATTTCTAACATAGAGCCATTTGGCATCACCGTCTATGACAATGCCTCCTTCACAATGGACACTATAGAGTTCGATGGCAACACAATCGGCAGTGGCGATGCTGGTATGCGTCTAACAAATCTGGAAAACGCAACCATCAGGGACAACGTAATTCAAAACTGTCACCATGGAATCTATCTGATAGATGCTGTGAACAATCACATCTACCACAACGTCTTCAACAACACCGTCAACGCTTACTCCAACTGGATCAACATCTGGGACAATGGCTATCCGTCAGGCGGCAACTACTGGAGTGACTACAATGGAACCGACAACTACATGGGTCCTGGTCAAAACCTTACAGGTACCGATGGCATCGGCGACACACCGTACACCATTCAAATAGGCAACCAAGATCAATATCCTTTCATCGATAAATTAGCCTGGGATGAGACCCCACCCGCTATAACCACACTCATTCAGAACCCTGAAATCCCAGACCACCTAGAAACTGTGACCATTAGGGTTGACGTGACAGATGACGAAAGCGGGGTACAAAACGTGACCTTGTCATTCAGCATCGATGATGGAGATTCGTGGATCAACCTCACGATGGAATACACCTCAGGAAACACCTATCAAGCAGTCATCCCGGGACAACCAGCTGACACGATGGTGCAATACAGAATCATTGCCTACGACAAAAATGATAACCTAGCTGTAGAGAATAACGCTGGAGCCTACTACGTGTACACGGTCATTCCAGAATTCATCGTACCGGGAACCATGCTGCTTGGACTGATCTTCCTAGCCGCTATCCTCATATTGTACCGAAAGCTGCAACTCAGAACACTACGCAACTAAGCGATCATCTCCCCCCTCTTCTTTTTCCAACACTCGCATACATGAGATGAGACTGCCTCAGTAGATTTTAAATGTCAATCACCACAAAAGAGATCTGAGCTGAAAACAATGGATTTGGCTGCAATACTGATCAGAATCATCGTGAGCACACTAATAGTCGCTCCATTCCTCTGGATCTCCGGTCGAGCACTCGTGGGCAAAGACAAAGCGAAATTCCTCGACGCAATCTGGATCGTTCTCCTCGGAACAATCATCGACGCTGCAGTAACCGCCTTCTTTCCAAACTTACTTGCCCTAATCATAGTGTTCATAGTCTGGCTTGGCTTGATCAAACACTTCTTCGACTGCGGATGGATCATGGCTTTTGCCATAGCACTCATTGCAGTAATAATTGCGGCAGTGGTTCTTATCATCTTGAGCGCAATACTGGCGATAATAGGTTTTGCCATCGTGCTAACCTGGATTTAAGGGAAGCCGCTGCTCAAGATTCCACTTCTTTTTTCTGTGAGGCACACTTGCGCATATTTCTCCTCAGGAAACTTCCGCCTTGATTTCGCATTCAGAAGGCGAAAGGCACGCCGATCAGCTGAAACCTGCTGAGCCCGCAATTGCAGTTCTTTATGGGATCACGCGTGCAAGCGGATTTCTCTACGCAGAAATGAGTTGATCTTTCTGCAGTTTTTCCTTCTTTAATGCTACTTCCTGCTCCAAGTAATTCAGACTATGCAACTTTTCTATTCTCAGAAATCGTCTGAATCCCTTGTCGGTTTTCCTCCGATAGAGTGAAATCTCGCCTTGAAAAAGATCCAGGATTGCCTCTACCTCCTGCGGCGCATGCATGTGAGGGTTCATTGTGGCCAAGGTGATGAATCCCCATGATTTTAGTTTGGGTATAAGTGCAGTCAGCCACCGACGAGTTGAGACAGCATGATGTTGAAGTAACACATCTGAAATTATCTCGATGCAGGCTCTCTTCCTTTTGCTTGATGTCATCTCCACTCTTCGCAGTGCTGTGGTGAGCGCAATGTCGATTTCAGTCAGGTTTTCCACACCTTTCAGCTTAAACACGTTGGGACGGCTTTCAATCATCGTATCTGCTTCAGGATTACACAAGAAGAGGTAGAAATTCGGATATTCCTTTGCCAACGCTTCCAACCCTCTTGCATCAATCGTGATGTAGATCACTGTCTCCTCCCCTCTGATGCCTGTCTCAAGAAACCGTTCTATTAGCAGGTTTCGCTCATCACACGAAGACGACATCAACAAGACCGCGTAGTTCTCTGGTATGCCGCCAAACATCAACTCGTCAAGGTCCTTATATCCTGTGGATACATAGCTTGGGGACATAGCTTCAGGCATCAATCCAGCCTTGACTTCCCGTGTGATGCGAGGAGAAAGCAGCATCGATATCTTCCGAGTCAAAGCAACCATCTTCTCAGCTTCCTCCATCAGCTTCTCCATGGATCGTCTGCTCTGAGAATCCTTCATCTGCATCATGAATCGAATTCTCTGGAACACTGAGAGATCTTCTTCGCTCAATCGAAACTCGTTCAAAAGCTCATTCTTCACCTCTCCATATTTGAGAAGATTGGAGATCAGATCCGCATTCTGAGTAGCATCCTTGAACGGCAGATATCCGAACTCTACTAATGTCACAAGGCAGATTTGCTCGAGGAATTTCGTGAAGAGATCCCGAGCAGAGCTGACTTCATCAGACTGAAGAGACTCACGGCAACTATCAAGAGCAGATGATGCGCTAATCAGATGATCCTTCACAAAATCTGCGTCGGATCTCACTGGAATGAACTCAGAACGGATCAGCGCATCCAAGTATTCTCTGATCGCGGTTTCACTTTGGTAGCTCTCGGGATGCCGAGCGATCACATTGTACAACGTGGAAGCAAACTTATCTAAGAGATTGCTTGTGAGCTTGAGCTTCACCTCCTTGTCGATCAGATCTTTCACCAATCGGTAATTCACAGTTCTCTCCTTGCCTTCACTCGTAGTGATCGACATGATTCCCGGATAGGCTAATCTATAGTTCTCTGCTGCTCTCTCGTTGTACTTCTTTATCGCCCTGTACAGTATGGACTGGATGTCCAATGTGCTAATTCCAGTCTTGAGCTCAGGCTCAATATCCTCAACGACTCGGACAGCAGTTTCAAAGGAAACACTGAGTTTAGGATTCAGCAGTGACTTCATGACCTTCCCTATGCTAAAGGGCTGTCTCTTGTCAGTTCCAGATTTCACAACGTACCGTATCCGTTGATCAAACCTAGCTTTGAACAAGGTTTCGAGGTTTGAAGGTTTCTGAGTCTGAAGAAGCCCATTCCCAACTCGGAGGCAGTCAATGAACGCTCTCACATTCGCTATCTCAGGCTTCCTGATGCGGAATCCTGCTTCTCGCGGGTGCTCTGACTCGGAGAAGACAGATTCCAGAACACCGATCTTCACAAACGCTGAGATCACATCCCCAATTCTATCCTTGTAGTTGCCGCCTTTTGTAGTCAATGAGGGAGAGATAGCTAGCATTTCCGCGAGCTTTTCTCCGATTTCCTTTCCATTGAGAGGCCTACTGGCTGATTTCAGCAGCATCTCAAGAATCATCAACGACGTTATCGGTAGTTGCCCAACGACAACTAGGAAAGCGAGTGATTTGAACGGTTCTTCGAACGTGTGATCCCGTGACAAGGCTTTGGGCTGTCTGGTCGCAACGATATCCACGAATTCATGGAATCGTTTCCTTTCATTCCTGAACCTAACATGTTTGCCTTCTTTGAGGATGTGTTCCCCTAGGCTTCGAATAAAATCAGTCAAGGTACAATCGATTAGCTAATTACCGAACTCCTTGATAAGGAGTGCGCTGACAGAGCTGCGCGAAAAGGATAGTAAAGAAGAGGATCGCCCGATTCAACAATGCTCCACTCCAGCTTGACTACACTTTGGCTACATTCGTCTGACAGAGTGATGCGCAAAGGAGAAACAGACACGTAGCTCTGTCACATCGCATCGACGAACCGTCAAGAGGAATGACGACACCCTGCCTTGAAACAGATACAATCTCTCGGAACCAGACCTGTGCACAGAAACCATATATTAACGAAGAGATTATGGACTAAACCGATTAACATGTCAAGCAAACCAGAAACGCTAGCCTCCACCTTTGAAAAGCTGATGGAAAGGACCAAAGAAATCCTGATTTTGGCAACCGCACGAGCCACAATCTACTGGGACATGGAAACCATGATGCCCCCCAAGGGAGTGGAACTGCGAAGCCAGCAACTCGGAATGCTCAGCAAAATCCTACACCGAATGAGCACAGATCCTGAAATCGAGAAGATCTTATCCAAGATCGAGAAACATCAAGATTATGAATCCCTGAGTGAGATGCAGAAAAGAAACGTGTATCTTGCTCGAAAACAGTACGACGAGCAGACTAAGCTCCCTGAAAAGCTTGTCGTCGACATTGCCAAGCAAGAAGCCATCGCAATCGACGTGTGGAAGAAAGCCAAAGCAGAAAAGAAGTTTTCACGGTTCAAGCCAGAACTCGAGAAGATGCTGAACTTGAAACGGGAAGCAGCCAACATCTTCATGGAAGTTAAGCAGACAACAACACCATATGATGCGCTCATCGACATTTATGAACCTAAAATGACCGCAAGCACAATCGCCCACATCTTCAGGCAACTCCGAGAAGGACTCGTTGAGATACTTGACAAATGCCTCAACGCATCAACTAAACCAGACACGTCTTTCCTCAAACGTCGAGTTCCAATAGACATACAACGGAAGATTTCCAATGAACTAGCCAGGTTCATCGGATACGATGTCGATTCTCCCAATGCAGGAGGACGCATCGACGAAACAGAACACCCCTTCACCACAGGATACTATGACGATGTGCGAATCACAACCCACTACTATGAAGAGGATGTATCAAATTCACTCTTCTCAGTGCTACACGAAGGGGGTCACGCCATCTACGATCAGAACCTGAAAAAAGACTGGATGTACCAACCGATCGGAACTGGTAATTCATTAGGCTTCCACGAGTCCCAGTCCAGGTTCGTCGAAAACATAGTAGGGCGCTCACGTGAATTCTGGACCTATTTTCTCCCAATAGTCAACAAGCTCACAAACAACACGTTTCAGGATGTCAGCCTCGACAATTTCACACGTGCCATTAATGAAGTGAAGCCCTCAAAGATCCGCGTCGAAGCAGACGAAGTGACCTATTGTCTTCACATCATTATCCGCTTCGAAATCGAACAAGAGCTCATTCCTAACCACATAAAAGTCGCAGACCTTCCCGATCTGTGGAATAGAAAATACAAGGACTATCTGGGCGTAAAAATCGAGAACGACTCCGAGGGAGTCATGCAGGATATCCATTGGGCTGGAGGTGACTTCGGCTACTTCCCAACGTATGCACTGGGTAATATATTCAGCGGGCAACTCCTGAAGACAATGGAAAACTCAATCCCAAGATGGAGAGATGAAATCGCAATCGGCACCTTCAAGAACGTGAAGAGTTGGCTCATCCAGAACGTCCACGAATGCGGAGATCTCTACGACCCTGCAGACCTGATCAAGAGAATCACCGGGGAAGAAGTCAATGTTCGACCCTATCTCAACTACTTGAACAAGAAGTACTCATGGGTCTATGGCGTCTGAGGTTAGCTTTAGAATCTCCTGCATTCCCGCACTCCTACCCGGTTGGATCCGGATACCCACAAACGCGCAGCAACTGCAAATCCAATCAACTGAGAAATGCAGGATCAAACCCGGGCTGTAAGAACGGGTTGCTACGCTTCTCCTGCTCAATCGTGGATTGCGGCCCATGACCCGGGTAGACAACCAGATCTCCCCGTAGAGCCATCAGCTTCTGACGCAGTGAATGGATGATATCCCTCGCTGAACCACCGGGCAAATCGACACGGCCGATCGACCCGGCGAACAACGTGTCACCAGTAAAGACCAGGTTATCTGCTACCAGACAAATGCTTCCAGGTGAATGGCCAGGCGTATGCAACACACGCAACTCTTCATTGCCGAATCTAACAATGGAACCATCCGACAGGAACTCATCAGGTGCAGCAGGATAGAACTGAAAGCCGCCAGCCTCCGCCATTCTTCGCCCTTCTGCACCTAGAAGGTGAGCATCAGATCTATGAATCAATACAGATGCACCTGTCGCGTTCTTCACCAACAGGTTCCCACAAACATGGTCAGGATGTCCATGAGTATCAACGATAAATTTCACATTCAGCTTGCTCTTCCGAATTCTTGCTAAGAAACCGTCGGTCTCTGATCGACTTAATCCTGGATCAATGACTATAGTCACTCTCGTTTCGTCGCACCACACCACATAACAGTTGGTCAACAGATGTCCAACCGTGAACCCTTCCACTCGCACCTGGATCTCTCCAACAACCGAAACTCTCCGGATCTTTAAGAATTTACCTATCACGCGTGCCTCTCACATCAAGGGGGTCAAAGCCCATATCAAGCATGTAAGGACGGCAAAAGCTAAGAGGTTCTGAGCAGATAGCATGACGGACACGATGACAAGCATGAAAGGCATATTGCTTCACGGAGGGCATGGCACTCGTCTTCGCCCCTTAACCCACACAGGACCAAAGCAGCTGATTCCAGTGGCCAACAAACCGATCTCTAGATATGTGCTGGAAGATCTGAGAAACTCTGGCATCACAGATGTGACGATCGTTCTAGGAGATGCCTATCCCGAGAAGGTCAGGGAATGCTATGGGGATGGGAGTAGTCTAGGGCTCCGCATAGGCTATGTTGAGCAGGATGAGCCGAGAGGCATCGCGCACGCCATCGGCATGTGCGAAGAGATTGTTGGTGATGGTAAGTTTGTGGCCTATCTCGGCGACAACCTTTTGAAAGGTGGCATTTCACATCATGTGGAGAAGTTTAGGGCTGCTGACCTCGATGCTATGGTGTTGCTGTGCGAAGTAGCGACACCGAACCGATTCGGAGTCGCAGAATTTGACAGAGAAGGAAAGCTGCTGCAGCTTGTGGAGAAACCGAAAAACCCTCCGAGCAACTTTGCTTTAACTGGAATATACTTCTGTAACCCGACAATCTTCGAGATGATAAAGCAACTCAAGCCCTCATGGAGAGAAGAACTCGAAATCACAGATGCCATCCAGAAACTGCTCGAACAGGGCTACGCCCTAGGATACGAGAAAGTCGATGGATGGTGGAAAGACACCGGCTCACCAGAGGACATCCTGGAAGCCAATAGACTAGTCTTGGATGAACTCGAACCCGAGCTACACGGGAAAATCACCACACCTTCCTCAATACAGGGTCGAGTCAGCATGGCTAAAAACTCCAGAGTAGCAGAAAACGCCCTGGTGCGAGGCCCTGCAACTATAGGACATGACACAACTATAGGAAAAGACGTGTACATCGGACCCTACACCAGCATAGGAAACAACGTCACCATAGAACACGGTGAAATCGAGAACTCAATCGTCATGGACCACTGCACAATTAACGTGAAAGACAGAATTGTAGACAGCATAATCGCCGCACACTCGGAGATACTCTCCAACAGCAACACACCTCCCGGAAAAAGATTCATAATCGGTGAAAGAACCCGCATCCAACTCTAGGAGGTCTCAAAAGATGCTTAAAGGAATAGTTGTCCATCCGCTAGAAAGAACCATCGATGAGAGAGGATCCTTCACAGAGATCATGAGAGAAGACTGGAAAGGTCTCCTCCAAGAAGACCGCTTCGTCCAAGCAAACCTCTCCACAAGCTTCCCGGGAATCATCAGAGCATGGCACAGACACCTGAGAAACCAAACTGACTACTTCATTGTCATGAAAGGAGTCGTGAAGATTTGCGGCTACGATGAAGAAACAAAAGAACTGACTGAAATAATATCCACCTCCCATGAGCCAACGATCGTAAGGATGCCCGGACACTACTGGCACGGATTCAAAACCCTCGGTGAAGAAACCGTCTTCCTCCTCTATTTCACTACCAAACTGTACAACCCCAGTAATCCCGACGAAGAACGACGGCCATGGAACGATCACAACATCAAACCAGACACGATAAATGGCAAAGCCAACGACCCCAGAATCGGCAAGCCATGGGACTGGAACTACCCCCCTCACAAGTGAAACAACTATGAGGATACTTGTGACAGGTGGCCTAGGGTTCATCGGAAGCACCTTCTGTAACTACATTATCCAGGAGCACTCCGACTATCAGGTGACAAATGTAGACAAGATTGGAATAGGCGCCAACCCAGAGAATCTCCGGAATCTCGAGAAGGAGAACCGATACACATTCGTAAGAGGGGACATCCGCGATTCCAACCTTATAATCGGATTGGTCAAAGATGTTGACGCCATAGTGAATATTGCAGCTGAGACTCATGTAGACCGAAGCATAAGGGACCCGAAGCTATTCTTTGAAAACAATACTAGAGGAACCCTAGCGCTCTTAGAAGCTGTCAGAAAATGCAACAATGATGCCACTCTTACTCAAGTATCAACCGACGAAGTGTATGGTGAATCCCTCGAAGACTCGTTCACAGAAAAGGACATGGCAAAACCCTCCAACCCTTATTCTGCCTCCAAAGCAGCAGCTGACATGTTCCTATTGGCATATCACAAAACGTACGGATTAAAGACTAGTATTACGAGATGCACGAACAACTATGGACCGTATCAATTCCCCGAGAAATTTGTCCCGAAAACTATCATCAGGGCACTGGGAAACCTGCAGATTCCAATTTATGGCTCCGGAGAAAACATCCGAGATTGGCTATATGTTGAAGACCACTGCCGGGCCATTGACCTGGCCCTGAGGCGAGGACAACCGGGAGAGATTTACAATGTATCGGCTGGAAACGAGTTGTCAAACATGCAAGTTGCCCAGCGAACTCTAGCTCTGCTGGGGAAACCTGAATCCCTCATAACTTTCGTGGAAGATCGACCTGGACATGACGTGAAGTATAGCCTCGACTCCAGGAAGATCAGACTAGAACTTGACTGGAAACCTCGGTATCAATTCGAGGAAGGATTGAAGGCAACCGTAGACTGGTACAAGAGCAACCGACAGTGGTGGAAACGACTGGCAACTGAGGAGAGCCTTCATCCGACACCATGGAAACTGAGTGATACAAAGTGAAGCTTCTAGTAACAGGAGCTAGTGGTCTACTAGGATCGAAACTTTGTGAACTGGCAATTCGTCAAGGAATCCACGTATACTCCGCCTACAACAGGCATAGACCATCGAAAGGAATCCCTGTCGAATTCGATCTATCCGAGAAAACTAAAGTAGGACACGTAGTCGAAAGGATCAAACCTGAAGCAGTTGTTCACGCAGCTGCACTGACGAACGTAGACAAATGCGAGGCTGAAAAGCACCTTTCTTGGAAGATAAACGTAGAAGGCACAGAAGTCGTGGCCAAAGCCTGCAAGAAGAACCACGCCTTCCTACTGTACGTATCCACGGACTACGTTTTCGATGGAGAGAAAGGAATGTACTCCGAAAAGGACGTGACCAACCCAATCAACTACTATGGATACACCAAGCAAAAGGGCGAAGAAGCTGTGGAAAACTCTGTAAGTGAATTCTGCATCGCCAGGACAAGCGTCATCTACGGCACAGCTCCCGCAACCGGTAGGACTAACTTCGCACTCTGGCTATTGGACAAACTGGGAAGGGAAGAACCAGTGAAAATCGTCAATGATCAGTCCAACTCCCCAACTCTCAACATTAATCTCGCAAGCATGATTCTCGAAATACTCGAGTCAAGACTCACAGGAACTTTTCATCTCGCAGGAGCTACAAGACTCACCAGATATCAGTACGCAACAGCTCTGGCAAGGCAATTTGAGATGGACGTCGGTCTTATAGAACCTGTCTCATCTGACGAGATTTCCTGGACAGCGAAAAGACCGAAAGATTCCTCCCTCAATGTTAAAAAAGCGATGCAAACACTTGCGAATAAACCATTGGAAATTCAAGCAGCCCTAGGGAGAATGAAACGGTGCTGGGATATTCAATCTGGCTGAGTGCAAACCAAACCGATCGAATCAGCATTAGGTCGCAGTCGAAATTCACGTCTGAGTCTAAGATTTAAATGGGCGCATCAATGCAATTGTTGAGTGGCGTGTGAGCGGGATCTTGATGGACATAAGCAGTCTGGGATATTTGAACAGAATTGGACGCAACCTCGTCAGCATAAAAAGAAGCAAACTGCTACCTCTCTATGAGGCTCTGAAATCTGCCAATTGCGTTGTCTGTAGCGGATCTGGCAGGTCACTCTATTCGTTGAACGCTGCGATGAGCCAAATGGCCTTGAGCCGAATCGGCTGGAGGAACAAGGTGGTGCTCACCCCTGACGATCCTGGCTTTCCCGGAAAGGATATGTATGAAGCAGCCGCGGAACTTGAAAGACGATACAAGAAAACCTTGCTACTCATCAACTCAGGAAGTGGCTTTTCTGAAGACCCGTTGACAATGGCTCTGGACTTGACGAAATACATAGAAGAGAAGAAAACTTCGAAGCTTTCCATGGGACTTGTCACCTCAAATACCAATTCTCCATTGGCCAAAGTTGTAAGTGAGAACGGATACGTGGTCGAGTTGAGAGGCCGAGGAAGGCTAAAGCCCTCATTTGACTACAGTGAGGTCGGCATGATGGGAGACATGTTTGAATTGGGAAGCCTGCTGCTTCAATTTGCCATGACAGAGGCAATTTTCAGAAATCTTGAGGTCGGTGAGGTCTTCCAGTTATGTGAAGATGAACTATCCGTGATAGGTCCGATGGTAGATTCGCACATCGAATCGGAAACCTACGCGCACCTTGTCGATCTGATGGAAAGGAGAACAAATGTGTTCCTGGGTGGCAAAGGCACAGCAAACGAGATCGTGAAGATGACCGCAGTGAGGCTTTTCCACATTAAGGTTTTCCTGGGAGACAACGTCTATATCGCCAGAGGTGTGAACACTCCCCATCCTCGAGCCGGAGATCTCGAGATCTTACTGTCATATTCAGGCGAAACTAAACCTGTGATAAGTTGGTGCAACATCTTCAAGAAGCTCAATGGTACTGTTCTAGCGATCACTGGATCAAAAGACTCAACGTTAGCCAAGAAATCAGACCTTCAAATAACAATAGAGGAAACCACTAAGCCTGGCCAACCTCGACGTTTCTACCTTAGAGCTGCCTACATTCTAAGCCCTCTGCCCGTGAAACTGGCCGAAAAACTAGACGAAAGAGGGCTCAGACTCCCTGAGTACATAATCAGCTGGTACCACTCTGTTACACAATAAGCTGCACATGATTCTCGGAAATTCAAGCATCTGACGCGGATGGTGCACCGCTAATCCTTCGTGAGATATAGGCATGAACGTGGCAGATAGGCTTAAAGCTGCGCGCTGCAGAATCAAGTTGTAATCAGGCTTCTGCTTCGACTCTCAGTTGGTGATTCTTGAATGGATAAAAAGAAGATTCTCGAGTCTGTGGAACAAGACAAGATTGATTTTATAGATCTAATCTTCTGTGATCTATATGGAAACCTGAAGAGCGTTACCATATCTCCAAGAGAGCTGGACGACTGTCTCACTGATGGAAAATGGTTTGATGGTTCATCTATAGAAGGGTTTACTCGAATTCATGAGAGTGATATGTTGTTGGCTCCAGATCTATCAACATATCTTGGTCTTCCATGGTTGCGGGACGACAAGAAGGTGGCTAGAATTATCTGCGACGTGCATGAACCCAGTAAGAATCCTTTTGCAGGGGATCCTCGATACATTTTGAAGCGAGTACTGGAAGAAGCGAGAAGCAAAGGATACATCTATAAAGTCGGTCCAGAAATCGAGTTCTTCCTATTTGGGTTGAAGGAAGAAAGAACCTATCATGATACCGCGGGATACTTCGACTTTTCTCCTCAAGACTATGCGACTGACATACGAGCTATAATGGTTTCCACACTTGAAAAGCTGGGCATACGGGTTGAGATGACTCATCATGAATCTGCGCCGAGCCAACATGAAATCGACATCCAATATCTCGAGGCTTTGAAAAGCGCAGACAACGTCATGATGCTCAAGCAAGCGATCAAGACTGTTGCCAATGATAAAGGCCTACACGCGACTTTTATGCCGAAACCAATTTACGGAGTCAATGGAAGTGGCATGCACACTCACCAATCAATATTCAGCAAAGAGGGTAGAAACCTCTTCTTTCAGAAAGAGGACAAATACAATCTGTCTTCACTTGCATATCACTTTCTTGGGGGTCAGTTGAAGCTCATCAGAGAAATCGCAGCTGTATTGTGTCCAACTGTGAACAGTTACAAGCGTCTTGTTCGTGGATATGAAGCTCCAGTCTATGTTTGCTGGGGACAGAGAAACCGATCTGCTCTCATCAGAGTTCCACGACATAGTGTGGGTAGAGAAAGATCAACAAGACTTGAACTGCGATGTCCAGATCCAAGCTGCAACCCTTACATGGCGTTTGCCCTCATGCTAGCTGCAGGACTATATGGGATAGAAGAAGAGATCGAACCTCCATCTGCTGTAGAAGAGGACGTGTACGGATTTGACGATCGAAAATTGGCAAAATTCTACATTAAAACGTTGCCATCTGACCTGGGAGAAGCCATTGAGGAGTTTAAAGATAGCAAACTAGCTAGAGAAACTCTCGGCAGCCACACCTTTGATAAATACATTGAAGTCAAAACAGCTGAGTGGACTGACTTTCAGAGAAGCGTGACAGATTGGGAATGTCAGAGATATCGCAACCTGTAAATCCACTGTCAAGAATACTCCAACTCGCCAAACTTGACGAAGTCGACAGTCTACCTCCTCTTTGATCGCTTGTAGAATGCGGTCACGTTCTTAGCGGCACCTTTCTCGAACGCATAAACCTCTTTCAAGTCTTTGTTCCAATCTCTCTCATACATTTTAGGATCATCCATCTTTCTCTCTGATGGATCTACATGTATCCACTTTCTCGACTCATCACTCCACACTTCAGTCCAAGCATGGTCAGACAAGTCAAGGACCAATCTGGCCTTGTAGCCATTCGCTAGGCAGAGGGCTGTGAACAAGATGCTGAACTCTCTGCATCTGCCCTGACCATACTTGATTATGGCTATAGGATCTTCGTGTCGCTCAATGTTGTTCTTGTTGAACTTCACTCTACAATGCGTCCATTCAAGCAATTCCTGCAACGTCTGTCTTCTATCGAAAAAAGCTCTGAGCTGATTCATCACAGAGTCGCTGCACACTCTCTCGCTCGCTCTTCGGTACAACGCCACTATTTCTTCACTTGATTTCAACACAATGAGTCGGAACCTTCTGCAACTGGACCAATCCAAGACAGCCGTTTACACATCTTATACTTTGTGAAACTAGGGTTGTTACTCAAACTCAAGATGCACGATCGATACGGTGAGGAGGCGGAAAACTGTTAATCCAAGTTTAGACTACAGTTTCCAGAACCTAGAAGAAGGGTCTGAAATGGAGCTTCCTGAACTGACAATCCTTAGCCGACAGATGGAAAGAGAAATCGTTGATAGACGAATCTCCGACATTGAAGTGGCCAACCCAAAATGCCTAAACATGCCTTTTCAAGAGTTTCGAAGCACCCTCATTGGAAAAACTATCACGTCAGTTGAGAACCGGGGCAAGTGGCTGTTCATCAAGTTTGAAGAAGACCTCGTCCTCTTGTTGAACACAGGTATGGGCGCCGACGTTATTCACTTCGACCCAAACGACGCAATGCCTGAAAAATACCATATAAAGCTGACTCTGAACGATAACTCCGGATTCACAATGCGAGTGTGGTGGTTCTGCTACCTCCATCTTGTGCTCGAAACCAATCTCAACGAGCACAAACTAACCGCCAAACTTGGAATCACTCCCGTTGACAAAGCTTTCACACTGAACTACTTCCGAAAACTGCTGTATGGCAGACGTGGCAGCATCAAGAACTTCCTTCTTGACCAAAAGCAAATAGCCGGTATCGGGAACGTTTACATTCAGGACATACTTTTCGACGCGAAAGTTCATCCCCGAAGGAAAATCGACTCACTGAGCGACAAGGAAATCGCAGGACTCTACAACTCCATGAGAGCAAATCTGAGAGAGAGTATAGAACTGGGTGGACTGAGCTACGAGAAGGATTTCTATGGCAACAAAGGAGGCTATGGGCAAAGACAATTCAAAATCGCATACAAACCAGGGCAACCATGCCCTAACTGCAGCTCCACCATCCAGAAAATCAAGACAGGGTCAACCAGCAGCTTCATCTGTCCAATCTGCCAAGTTCCTGATCCGGAAACCTGATCTAGCTCTGCCAGCGTCAGAGCTTATTAATCATCTCCTCCCTATAGTTCCAACTATAACGAAAAGGAGAAGCTAACATGTCCATAGAACTCGGAAGAGAAGGCTTGAACAAAGCTGTTGAAGCCGGAGCCTCATACGCAGACATCAGGATTGGAGAAATCCTCGATGAAAACTTAACTGTGAAAAATGGTCTTCCAGAGGACGTAAATCTATCAACCACAAAAGGCTTCGGAATACGTGTGATGATCAAGGATTCCTGGGGCTTCGCAGCTTCGGTCAAATTGTCGAGCAAGGAAGCTGGTGAGGTCGCTCGAATGGCCGCTTCCATCGCCCGAGCGAGCGCCAAGACCAAGAGAAAAGCCGTGTCGTTGAAGGAAGCTCCAGCTGAGAAAAACAGCTATTCGACGCCCATGAAAGAAGATCCCTACAAAATCCCGTTGGAGGAGAAAATGGGAATACTCACTGATGCTGAACGAACGGTCGCTGAACAGTCGAACCTGATCAAAGTTTCCTACGCGTTCTTCAGGTCCATGCGAGAGAAAAAGCTCTTCATGAACACTGAAGGTGCAGAAATCAGACAGCAGATAAACTGGGAAGGCGGAGGAATCTTAGCAGTAGCCATAAAGAATGGAGAAGTTCAACGCCGCTCATATCCCAGCTCCTTTCGAGGCAACTTCGCAACAAGCGGCTACGAATTCTTCAAGTCTCTGGAACTGCCACAACATGCGAAGCAAGTCGGACAGGAAGCCATTAAGTTGCTTGAAGCTAAGAAGTGCCCTTCTGAAGAGACAGACCTAATAATCTCAGGGGATCAATTGGCTCTCCAGATTCACGAAAGCTGTGGTCACCCAACTGAACTTGACAGGGCACTAGGTATGGAAGCGGACTATGCAGGAACAAGCTTTCTGACCCCGGACAAACTCAACAAACTTCAATATGGCTCAGAAATCGTCAACATAATTGCAGACGCAACAGTTCCAACAGGGCTTGGCACCTTTGGATATGATGATGAAGGCACTCCTGCAAAGACCGTTTCTCTTGTTAGAGACGGTATGTTCATCGGTTTCCAATCTTCACGGGAGACTGCTGCACTGCTCGGACTCAAGGAGAGCAGCGGCGGTATGAGGGCAGATTCCCCTTTAGCATTGCCACTCATTCGGATGACAAACATTAATCTCGTTCCAGGCAAGCAGAAAGCCGAAGCAATCATAGACGACACACAGAAAGGAATACTTATGGAAACCAACAGGTCTTGGAGTATAGACGACAGACGACTGAATTTCCAATTCGGCACCGAGATTGGATGGACTATAAAAGGAGGCAGCAAAGAAGAGATGATTAGAAACCCCACCTACACAGGTATTACTCCCGAGTTCTGGGGATCATGTGACGCAATATCTAAAGATGACTGGAAAATGTGGGGAACTCCAAACTGTGGCAAGGGCGTGCCTGGGCAGGTCATGTACGTCGGGCATGGATGTGGAACTGCACGTTACCGAAAAATCAGAGTTGGACTGATCAAGTAGAGATGGAGACAGGAAAATGGCCATAGAAGAAATCTTGGAAATTGCAGAGAAAACCGTCAAGCTTGCTCAAAAAAAGAAAGTGACCCAATCCCAAGTAGCAGCGTTCCTGGTCGACTCAGCGCTCACACGTTATGCTAATTCGCAAATCCATCAGAATGTTGCAACGAAAAAAGGAGGAGTCGCAGTTCAAGTCGCTATCGGGAAAAGAATCGGAACATTGCGGGTCAACTCTCTGGAAACGAAGGCGATTGAAGATGCCGTGAATATGGCTGTGAAAATCGCTGAAGTGACACCCCCAAACAAGGATTTCAAGAGTCTGCCGAAACCGATGAAGTGGACACCGATCAGAGACGCTTTTGACAAGAAAACAGCAGATTGCTCACCAGACTACAGAGCAGAGAGCGTGAAGGAAGCAATCGACACTGCTCACGCGAAATCTCGTTATGTGAAGGCGGTTGCTGGCTCTATCTCAACCGGCAACTTTGCGTTCGCAGTAGCTAACTCTCTCGGAGTTTCAGCGTGGGCAAAAGTCTCATCAAGCTCCATGCAGACAACTGTCATCTCTGAGTCAAGGAATTCGAGAGGCTTCAGCTCTTCGGAGCAGCACTCAAGGCGAATCGAAGACATCGATCCAACCAGAATCGCGGAAAGAGCTGCGGAAAGATCAGTCAAGAGCATTAATCCGAAGAAGATTCAGATAGGAGATTATGAAGTAGTTCTCTCTTCAAGGGCGATTGCAGAGCTGTTCATCTATCTAGGATACATCGGCTTCTCCGCAACACCGTATCAAGATGGACAATCATTTGTGAAGTACAATTTGAACAAGCAGATTTTTGACGAGAAACTAACAATCGAGGACGATCCACGAAATCCACAATCTCTGTACTCATTTGCAGTTGACGGAGAAGGTGTTCCAAAGAAGAGACTGACTCTAATAGAAAAAGGAAAGGTAAGCGAACAAAGTATCTGCTACGATTCCTTTACTGCGGGAAGAGAGAAAGGAAGGGTCAGCACTGGGCACGCGCTACCGCCAGTATTCGGTTTCTACGGTGGAAGAGCACGGCCAATGCCTTTCAACCTAGTAGTGGACACTGGTGATTCATCAACAGACGAAATGATTCAGGAAACCAAGCGTGGGATTTTTGTCACACGGTTTCACTACACCAATCCAACCGAACCTGCCAAAGCGATCCTTACAGGACTCACGCGAGACGGTACCTTCCTAATTGAGAACGGTGAAATCACCAAACCCGTGATGAACCTGCGTTACACTGACAGCATGCTTTCTGCTCTGAAAGAGATTCCAATGATTGGGCGAGAGCTTGAAATCGTGGATGACGTCACGTCGCCATCAATGAAACTGAAAAAACTTCGGTTCACTGGAACAACTCAATACTGACCAAGCAGACAGTTCTTGTTCTCCCAAGCCTTGCGCACTCTTTCAATGAGTCGTGATGCAGGAGAAAATTACGTGAAAAAGCTAGGTTTCTACGTTTCGACTCTCTGTCAGGTCTAGACCGTTTCCACTCGGACGATCTGAGGAACCTTTTTTCTAAGGAAGCTTTCAACGCCCATTTTCACGGTCATTGTGGACATTGGACAGCCTGCACATGCTCCCTTTAACTTGACTTTAGCAATCCCATTCTCCACATCCACGAGTTCAATGTCTCCGCCATCTGCCTGCAGGTTTGGCCTTACTTCTTCGATGGCCTTCTCAACTTGTTCTTTAATGTTCTGTTTCATCCAGTTTCACTGGTTGAGATTATCTGATTGGAGCATTAAAACCTTCTGCCCCAGCTATCCAGTTGGCCAGTGCGGAAACAAGTATGCATAAAGGCTAAAAGCATGGACAATCTTAGTTATATTGGTTGTTGAGAATGCTTCACATGCAAATCATGAATCTGTGCTCATTCAAGTACAGAGATCGGGTCACAATTTACAGGGACGTACTAAAGACGATCAAGCGTTCCGATAATCGTGGAAGAAAATACTCAATCATGAAGCATGCTAGCTTAAGTTACGATCAGTTATCAAAATACTTGATTTTCCTCTCAAACATGGGGTATATTCGAGAAATTTCTGAACCAGATGGAAATAAATACTCTGTAACCGACAAAGGATCTGTATTTCTTCAAGGCCTTGAAGACTTGCGGCTCCACATGCATCACAAGTAATCACCCAGCGATGAACAACAGTACTCGATCAGCCTAATTTGAAGTCGTTGAAACTCCAGGTATGGAAGAGGAGCTATCCCCTGTAAATCTCAAACAACCAGTCATCCTCTTCCCGTCTTGTGTGCCTCGAAACAGCGATTGTGGAAGCTATCATGAAGAAAACGATAATCAAGGCCAAGATCTCACGGGCTGGAATATACTCGTCATGAGCTTGGTCAAAGTCACTTACAATGATCTCCATTTCCAGCCTATACGGTGAAGTCGCATTTCTCTGTGGATCATAGGCAATGCCCCAGTTGTCTGTCGCTGTCAACACTATGCGCCACGTTCCATTCAGCTCAAAGGTATGAGTGAAACTTGCGCCACGAAAGACGTAAGAAGGTTCAGAGGCTCCAGGCTTAAACAGTGACCAATCAAAATCTACTAGCGAGCTCTGGGGGTCCTGATGGATACTGGCATCAGCAGTGAAGGTGACTGTGTCGTTCTCATGTATATCGTCTTGTGACCCGCCAATCCGGAGTATTGGAGTATCCACAAGAAGAAAGCTTTCAGTGAAAGAGTCGAGGACTCTGTTCCTGTGAAGAATCTCCAGCTCTGCTGTCGCGAAATGCTCTCCTCTTCCTACGGTGTGTGTTTCAAGAGTGTAGCTATGGGTTCTTATTTCGTCTGAATCGAGGCTTTCATTCAGCCAAGTTGCTAGTTGTACGTCGCCATCAAAAAGAGTCAAGTTGTAGGAGTTCTCAATGGCTCCATTGTTTGTCAGCAGTATATAGATGCTCACATTCTCACCAACGATTACAGGGTTAATCAGTTTGGATCCGACCAAAGTCCCGATACCGATTCCGGAAATGCGGGTGGTTTCCACAGGAAAGAAGAATCCATCTTCAACTCGAAATGGAATCCCGATGACACCCTGATTCGCGAGAATGGGATCCAGAAATAACATCATTCGTTCCAGAGTCAAAGAGCATGGCTCTCCTTTCTTCACCTTGAACTGCACGGTGAAGACTGTGGAACTACTATTGGGACAGTTGAATCCGGCAACGGGGT
This sequence comes from uncultured Candidatus Bathyarchaeia archaeon, assembly GCA_964346975.1. Classification (GTDB taxonomy): domain Archaea; phylum Thermoproteota; class Bathyarchaeia; order Bathyarchaeales; family SOJC01; genus JAUWDF01. The sequence goes on along the minus strand of CAYFWV010000023.1, from coordinate 9,908 downwards.
ACAATGAATGTTGAGCGAGAGAATATGATCCGACCGTCGAATCAATGTGCTCATAGGTTTCCCATATGGGCCCATAGAGAACACCCTGTGGATGATCCTCGACAGGCGTGGAAACCGAACGCCCTTGGAACTCAAGAATCCCTGGATCCCACTTCAACATTATGTCAAACCCGTACAGGTTGCCGAGAGAGTAGTTATATAGTGTGCCAATTGGTGGTAGAGGAGTACCCGGCTCCCAGATAGCGTCAGTCTGATAGAATCCATCCGTCAGATTGAAGATCTTCACACTAACGTTGAAAGTCGTTCCCACGGCAGCGAAAACACTCTGGGGGTCAACATATGAGACAGGCATTCCCGCGGAGCTCTCAAAAGTAGAATTGAAAACCTTCGGCGTGAAGGTCGACGCTAGGATGAAGAGCATAAGAAAGATACAGTTGTGCTGTGTTCTGTTCATCTGATTTCTCCTAATCTCAAGCTAAACTGAGATTCCACGGTCTTTTGCGTTTTGGACAACTTCATTCAATCTAGTATGATATTGGTTTTCAAACGTTTAAATGCAGTCGAGCCAATTGTATTTTTTGGGGATCCAATGCCTGTATCAAAGACCGATGAAATGTATGAGAAATTGTTGGAGATTTTCGCTGGAAGAGGCTACAGGGATCCAAAGCTGTCCTTGAGCTACGAGATTGAGCAGTTAACTAAAGAGGGTAAGACCCGCGAGAAAGCTATCTTGTCACTCTATAAAAGAGAAATGGCGAATGTCAGATCAGGAGGCGGGACTCGAGCAATGGCTGAAAGGCGTCTTGTAGAACTTGAAAAGGAGTTGGAAGAGCTACGAAACTCCGTGCGGAACCGTGCTGACGAGGTTGAAAGCATCAAGAAGTACTTGGCCTACACTCACAGGTTGACTACCACTCAGGGAATCGCTCGAATTCTCTTCTACATTGTTGGGGCACTGCTAATTGTACTGTCATTTTTCCAATACAACGCCCTCACAGTGTATGTACGCGCGCAGGAGGGTTTTGAGTGGGTGTTCATGCTGGATTGCTTTGTAACTTTCAGCCTAGGCATCGCTACCATCGCTATAGGATGGGTGCTAGAAAGCATGGCGCGTTCACGACCAGTCCTATAGGCTGCCGCTCTGACAGACGACGAGCCGTCTGGGTGACCGCGCTACCTCCAGAGGTCAGGCACTTTCGAAGCTTGGATCAATTTCCATTTTCCCAGAAGATCCTTTTGATAGAAATGGTATAATCCACATTTTGGACACTGGAGTATTCGTTTGCCTTTTTTCAAGTCCAACATATACAAGTCTATGATCCCGCCACAGTCAATGCATTTGCCTGTGTGTCTCCGGGGTTCACTGTCTCCGGTAGCATCACTCATAGGTCTTGCACGTTGACTAGTTACTTTCCAAGTCATATAAATAATTTCGAGGGTTCACAGGTTTCCGTGCTGACGGAGGCAAGTTGAGCAGCTATGATTAGGCTCTGAACATCAGGAGAACGCCCCTAGCGATCTGAGTAGCAATCCTTTTGAGCATTCCTACACAAAAGGAGAGTTGGTATGATAAGACTGGTTATCTTTGATGTTGATGGTACAATCTTTCAGGTTTACAGCTGGCAGTACATACACGAGAAGCTAGGCACGTTATCTCAAGCCAAGCAGCATTTTGACCAGTTCCTTGCGAATCAAATAAGCTACGAGGAGTGGGCGCAACAGGACGTGTCCCTCTGGAAACATGAGCGTCTAGAAAGAATTCAGAAGATCATCAGTCAGATGCCATATACGCCAGGAGCCATAGACACTCTAACCCGCCTGAAACGGAACAACGTTGAAGTATTTCTTCTGAGTGCTGGTCTTACACAAGTCGCACAAAGGATTCAGAAGGAGATTGGTATCGACAGATTTCTAGCTAACACTCTAGTTGCCAAGGACGGGTATCTCACAGGTGAAGTGCAGGTCAACGTTTCATTCTACAGCAAGGACAGACATCTGCAGAGCATTCTGAATGAATTCAATGTGACTGTTCAAGAGTGCGCTGCAGTAGGTGACGATCCAACTTTGGTACCATTATTCAAGAAAGTGGCGCTTGCAATCGCATTTAACCCTGCAACCAAAGCTGTGGAGGAACACGCAGATGTAATTGTCAAGTCCAATGATCTCCGTCACATACTTCCATATGTTAATCCAAGCGAATAGGTTCCTGCGTTTGCCCCGAATCAAGCGAAAAGGTGTAGAGTGCAGGCGTAGACTGCGAAACTCTTATTCGCTATCGAAGAAAAAGAGTTAGGGACGGAATCCAACCTTTCGTGGAAAAGCACACATGTATCTTGGCGGGGGTTCCCAAGCCAGGTCTAAACAGGGGCATTTAACTCCTAGGATACGGGGGAGGACTTAAGATCCTCTGGCGAAGGCCTTCGCGGGTTCGAATCCCGCCCCCCGCACCTGTCTCTGTTTTTACTTGATCGCAGCTCTTTCAGACTCTTCAACAAGTCTTAGTTCTTACTGTGGCTTAGGATCTTGACTGGTCATCTTACTCCGTTCGCACATGGGATCAAAACTGTAGTGCTGGTGCGTGCCTAGGTTTTCATGCAAGACATATTCTCGGAATCAATCTACCTGTCTCAATGCATAGACTTTGGTTTTGGATGAATCCGTGGATTACCAAGGAACTGCTTTTCGTATCTCTTCTCTGAGTTCACTGACATAGTCTGGAAGTCTGTAGCCTTCTTTGACTTCGAACGCTCGTCCATGCTCGCAGTAGAGGTTTTCAAGAATGATTCTTTCTACAACTAAGGCTCCTGAACTCAAGAACTTGTTCAAACCATCTGTGAAGATTTCCAACTTTGCAGGGATGTCTTCTTGCTGCAATGAGAGTGCAGTCTGCAAGTAGTTGTAGATGATCATCGTTGCAGTTTCTCCGAAAACTTGATTCAGCTGCAAATCAATCGCTCTTTGAACTGATTTCTCGAATTCGATTTCTCTCACCGTCACGTTGAGCACCGTTTCATCTTATGGATGCTGAGCTTGAAGATGATGTTCGATTGCCTCTCAATTGCTGTCAAATCGCTTAATAAGCTTTCCAAGCTATGCGTTTGCCACGCTACGTATCAAGATCCCCTAGTGTTGAATAATATTGGGCGCAGAGGCTATAGAAGAATCGTGAGGATAGCGCCAGTAATGAGTGGAACTGATAGGTTGTCATTGACTGGTAGTGGAAGAGTTTCCACAACCATTCCGACAGCAGCCCCAATGATAGCTGATGGAATGTTCAAGAAGCAAGATGCACCCACTGAAGCAAACACGAAGCCAGATATGGAGCCTTCCAAGTTTTTTCCCTTGTTGAAAGGTATGGAGTCTTTCCCAAAGAATCTGCCAAAAATGGATGCAGCACTATCTCCGAGTGAGATCACAGCTATTGATGCATAGGCAACTGGAGATTGAAAGAATACAAGAGAGAGGGCAATCCCTAGAGCTAGAAAAATAGGGGTCACCGTGAATTCATATTGTTCCGAGACTGTTGCAGCCTTCAAAGTTATGGACGAGAGTAATGGAATCTTCCTTCTCTCGACGCGGGCAAGCTCTGATCCTGCGTACACTGCAGCCGTTGCGAAGAGCAGCAAGATGGTTAAGTGAGTTCCAATACATGTTGCAACGACAGGAACGAGAAAACCACATGCATGTATCAGCTCCCGGATCGCTTCGTTACGGGTGATGTGATAGACCGGTTTTCTTGGCTTCTTTTCAATGATGGGTAATACCTCCATCAAGCTATCCTTTATCACGTAGTCCGATTTCAAGACCATCACAGCATCTGGGTTGAAACCTATTTTCAATGCTTTGGGGTAAAATATGGATGTGTTGTTCCGGTCATCAGCGACAATCATACAATCTCTCGGTGTCAGGTTCAGATTTGTTAAGAGTTTCTCCATGACAGTAAATTTGCCCTTTTCCTTTATCACCTCGCCACTGATGCGTCCTGTCAGAACACCTGATTTTACATCCAATTCAAGTCCAAAGGCGTAGTCAGCTTCTAGGCGAGAGGCCAGGCTGTCAACAACGACTTGAGGAAGGCCTGAACTGATGAGGACAGTCCTTATCTCTCGCTCTCTGAGTTTCGAAAAGAGCAGCTCTGCGTGTGGCATGAGAGGAACCTGATCAAAGATCTCCTGAAGATCATTGATGGTGATGCCTTGAAAGAGCTTGAAAACTCTCTTGAGTGCAGATTCGAGAGAAAGCAATCGAGCCTCATAAAGGAAACCAACAAGAAGATACTTGACAAACTTGAAAAGACTCAACCTCCGTCCTGCTTGGAACCGCGTTCGAGCTAGTTCGAAAGTCAAATAACGGTTCTTTGGCAACAAGACTCCTTCTATGTCAAAAACCGCAAGTTTCAAGTGACTAGGTGTTTCATCCTTCATTCTCTGCCGACTCGTACTTTGTCCGTTTGCGACTTGATTTGTTGAGCCCGGTAAAGCTTTAATGTTTGTGCGAGTTATGAATTGCGGGCAGCGAGTCTTAGGTGGAGGGCTAGGGGTCCTCTGAAAAGCTCTGCTTTGACCGTAAATCCTCTATACGACGGACTGACAGCTGAGACTGAGGTGTCAAAGAGCGTCAGACTCTGTTTGTCCTCGCAATGAGTATCCGTCTCTTGGGGCTGGCGGTCATGGAGCTGTCTCTGTAGGGAGACGGTTTCCATGTCTACTAGGTGAACCTGGCCAGGCCCGGGAGGGAGCAACCTAAATCTAGACGTTGAGCGCTCAAGGGGGTGCGGATATGAGACAAGGACAGATCGACGTGTGGCGAAAACTGGGCATTGAATCTCAGTGGCTCGCTGCCTAAGCTCACGATCTGGAATTTCTTCACTTCAACTCGAGAAGTATCTTGCATGGTTGGCAAATCTCATGGGCTGAGGGTTCATTACACATTCTGCAGGTGCGGAGTCCTTCTCTATTTGATGCATTTATCATCAGAGATTTCAGTCTCTCCGCGGAACGGAGGAGAGTATACTGCAAACCGGGATGTCTTTCTTCCATCTTGTTGAGCATGCTGCGGGCATCATTTCTCATGGCTGCTGGAGAGTATGGACACGGAGTGTTCTGAAACTCAATTCCTTTCAAGAACGCGTAGAAAGTTGTCTCTTTCTCGAGAATTTCACAGAATGGCTTTATTCGTTGTGCAAACCGGGCTCTCTTGGAAGAAGGCTGTGATCTTGCTCTGCCCATCCTGAATAGATCTCCATGCAGAATGTTCAAGAGAAGCGTTTGGTTTTCGTCATCAAGGTTGTGAGCAGTGGCAAGCTTTGTAGCTCCACAATTCATGGCGGCTATGTTGAGGGCACGTCGACGAAGCACCCCGCAGTATGAACATGGTGAGGTAGCACTATGTGCTGTTTTCCTCTCACGTAGTCTTTCAACTATCTCATCCAAGTCATATCCGAACAACTCTCTGAAAGAGACAACAACCTGTTCAATTCCGAGGTTCTGACAGCTCTTCTCAGCAATCCTTAAAGCCTCGTCTCTATATTTCGCTATACCCTCGTCAACTGTCACAGCAATTAACCTGGTTCTCGGGAAAGCATCTTCAAGCTTGTACAGAATGTTCAGAAGCGTGACACTGTCCTTGCCACCGGAAAGTCCAACAGCTATCTGATCATCGAAACGAAGCATGTCATGTTTAGCTATGGTTGCCCTAGTTTTCTTTTCAATGGAATTGCAGAAGCATTGAGAGCATAATCTCTCACCTGAATACCGGCGTGAGTAGGAAACATTTCTGCGCTTGCATAATGTACAGGTTGACCGCATTGGTTCCCACAGGCTTTGCCTTTGACTTATTAAGAATTCGGATGCTAGTATACGTTTTTATTGGTGAGTGGTTCAATGACTCGGAAGTCCGGGAGGCATGGCGAGCATTTGGAAGTTCTCTATGATAGCGGACACTGGAAACTACTTGGAAGTCTACGGTCGTCAGCGATTGAGCTGATGACGGTTCTTGACGGCGCAAACTTGCCTGTAATAACACACGGGAGTGTTGCAAGGGGTGACGTGACAACTAGCAGCGACATCGACGTTTTCGCAAAGGATCCTCCCTCCTCTTTTGCAGTTGAAACCGCATTAGAGACAGCTGGATTCAAACCAGAGCAACGATATGTAATTCAGGCTACGCCTTACTATGCGATGAAAGGGTACATTGAGGTGAACGATCGACAAACTGTCTCATTCCCTCTCATGAGAATGCGTCAGGTGGAAAGGGAATTCTTCCGATTTGGTGGAGAAATCTCACTTGAGATGCTCAAAGCGGAGAAGAGAGTGCTCGGTGTTGACAAGAGGCTCATGTTGATACGGCCTACTGAAATGGGACATGTTGAGAGCAGTATCGTCGGTCGAGAGGAAGCAGCGTCCAGAGTCCTGCAGGTATCTCCTAACACCGTCATGGATCGTGTGCATGCTCTCCTTAGAAGAGACAAAATCGGGAGGACAGGCGTCTTCATTAAAACAGAATTGCATCCTGATGAAACCTTCGAGAGCGCCCTGAAGAAACTAGTCGAGACTCGACCCGAAGTGCGGAGACGTCTTAGGGCTCGTGATCAATAAGCATCTCAAGCTAAGGTGATGGGATAGCGCAGGAGTGCTGCAACCCCTCCCAGTGCATGTAGCTTCTCTCCAGCTTCATGTTCTCGGCTCACCACAACTACTCTCCCACCTTTACTTTCAACTCCTTTCATCAGCTCCTCCAATTCTAGCCGAGTTTCATCAGATGCATTTCTCAGCATGGAATCTGTGACAAGAAGTATCTTCACAGCTCCACTGCCCTCTGCTTGTCTCGCTAGATTGAAGCCATAGGTGGCATCGCCTCTGTTTCTTCCTAGCCGTGCTAGTAGTTCCTCAACAAGTCTGGTTTCTTCTGAGATCCGTAGATGCTTCAATGCTTGGTCCAGGATACCTGAGCGAAGTGCTTCATTGATACCTGCGACACCACCGCTGTTCACGCCTTTCACATCTATGAGGGACTGAGCGATTTCAGCAGCCTCAGTCTTCAGGTGTTCAGCGAACCTACTCTTCATGAATCCAACTCCAATAATCACAATTGAAAAACGATTTGCGCGCCAGATTTCTGCTAACGCCTTCAAGGCTGTCTTGAAGTACTTTTCGATAGCGCTAGATCTTTTCTCAGCCTCTATTTTTCCCGGGAGCTTTGCCTGACTTTCTACTTTGAGATTCACTCCATATTCTCTGATTACTGCAATGCAGAACTCCTCACTGTCAATCGATACGACAATAATTGGAGGAGTGTCACTACGAAGCGCTCTATTCAGACGATCAATCTGATGTTTCAACCACTTTTTCTTCTGGATGGTAATCGGATTGTTAAGGGTCACGTTGAAAGTGTGATATGATCCTCGTCCTGCGACTGTATCCAGCGCTTCATGTATCTTGCCGCGAATCCGAAGTCTGTTCAGACTCCTATCCCAGACTACCTCTTCAACTCTTAGTCCGAGAAAGACAGACACCCGTTTCCCTTTTTGAGGCCTTGAATAGTCCGCATCAAGATTGACTTCACGGGTCGTCCTTGAATAGACCAAGTCATCTTTGTAGATCAGGTTGTAGAGATGCCAGAGATCATCTAGCGTTTTAGGCACAACCATAGCAAAACCTTTCTTGAAATTCCTCTTCAAAAGCCTCAAATCTACACACCTAATCTTGAACTAATAGCAATGAGGGCTTTAAAAGCCATGGCAGAAAATCGATCATGATCTGGTGAAGTAGTGAGGAAAACACAACTTTGCGGGTTTACATGAAAGAGTTTCTGGTTTCAGAAACAATTATTTGCAGTATTAGGTGCGAGCAATTCGCGACTGGGGCCGCGGGAGAGATCTAAACATTCTGTATCGAGACAAGCGGGGCCAACCAGTCTTGGCGTATCTGATCTTGCTTGGGTTTCTTCCTAGCCATTTCATCATGTGGAAGAAGCTCTTGGCTCTTTTCATCTCTCTCTCATCCAGGGGTTCATAGCCCAGGTTTCTGATTTCATCTAGGTATGCTGTTTCCACAAGGCGCTGTGGCTCTCCAGTGACCTTGATGTTTCGGATTCTTGAGGCGCCAATCTGATTCTTTAGGTCTTCAATGGCTCTGTCGAATATGGCTCCTCTGCATATGAGGATGGTTTCATCTCTTTTGAGCTCGAGTTTGTCTAGCAAGTGGAACACGATTTTTGATGTTTGTCGAAGGTATTCCTTTCTCCGAAACCTGGGGAACTGGAAATACCGAACATCTACGACTCCATACTCGAACTCTTGGCCCTCTAATCGGTAGGCTCCAATTACCACGCCGAAGAGTAGATCTCCACTCCCTGCATCATCGATTATTATTGTCATAAGATCTCTTCTCAAGTGTTGTCAGGTTCTGTTAAGAAACCATGGCAGGCGTGTTTCTGACTAGCCTTGAATGTCAGCAAAGGTGATCAAATGTACGTTCAAAGGCTGTTTCACAACGTCAGAAACTCTTGCAGCTACCAGATACTTCACACCCTTTTCGTTTGCGACGTCTACTAGGCGTTGAGTTATCACACCGTCGAAGACAACAGTGTCAACATCTTTGGTTTGCTGAAGTTTTTCTGCCAGTTCACTTACAGGTAATCGTTCTATTTTCTGAATGTCCTTGTCAAGTAGTACAGCCTCCAGAGTGCCCTCCAGTTCCTTTGCAACGTCAACAATCTGTTTTGGCACGGCGACCTTCCTTCTGTGTTTTCCCTCTTTTGCACGCTGCATTGTGACTTTCTGGTTGAGAGCTTTCGTAATTTCATTGCAGTTCAACTGCTCAACCTCCATTGCTGGAGGGGCTCTAGCAATGTATTTGGTCTTTGTTACTTGTATCAGTTCTTTCAGTATTAGGTCTCCGCCGCGGTCTCCATCCAAGAAGGCTGTCGCTTCCTTGTCTTTACACAATGAGATTATTGTCTCAGGTATCTTAGCTCCTTCAAGAGCGATGACATTCAGAATTCCACATCTCAAGAGGTTAAGAACGTCAGCTCTGCCTTCAACTATGATTATCTGTTTGGAGCTCTCTACGTCTGGACCTGCCGTGAGTTTGTCCTTGCCGTATTTTTCGACCTTTGCTGTCCGTAGAGTTTCTGAGACTTCACGGAAAACTTCATCGGTGCTCGGCATGGATTCAATATTCCATTGATGGAGAATTTCTTTGGCGCGATCTATTATGAGCTTGCGTCGTGCATCACGTATGTCTTCTACTTTCTCAAGTGTAACTTTGGAGTTACATGGTCCTACTCGGTTTATGCTTTCTAGACTAGCTGCAAGAATAGCTGTGGAGACTCTATCCAGACTTGTTGGTATTGCGATGGTGCCATTGGTCTTGTCTTGCTTCGATTGCAGAGTGATTTCTATTCTTCCAATTCTCCCTGATTTCTGCAGTTCTCGCAAGTCAAGTTCAGGGCCAAAAAGCCCTTCTGTTTGACCGAAAACTGCGCCAATAACATCTGGCTTCTCAACAACGCCATCGATTTCAAACTTTGCGCTTACTAGATACTTCACTGTAACCGTTTGTGATGGTCCCATTAACGTCACCTCTGAGTGATATGTGTGAGGATGTGCTTCACTGAATGTGAAGCGTGAATTGTTATTCGATTACAGAGCTCTATCTATTATAGTTTGCGAATTTCCAGTCTTCTTCTTTACGGTTTCAAGGTATGGCAGTATCCCTTCTATTTCTTTAACATCACGACTGAGAAGACTCTTTAGTTCATTCCAGTAGAACGTGTTTGGCCTTGTTGTGGTTTGTTCGAGATACTGTGTCAGGCGTTTTGTCCACTCCTTTCCTCGTCTGTCAAAATCCATCAGCAGTATCACTTCTTCAAAGTCCAACCTCTCCAACTCTGTTACGAGAGCAAGG